>NZ_JAUSCC010000146.1 GCF_030651745.1 Methylophaga sp. | reverse complement strand
TCAACAAATGGTACAAAGCATCATCAATATTGGGAAAAATCTTCAAATGGATGTGGTAGCCGAGGGGATTGAAACCCAGGCACAGCTGGAGATGCTGACCAATTTTGGTTGCGACAGGTTTCAAGGCTACTATTTTGCACGACCACTGGATAAAGCAGACTTGATGCACTTTGTAGAAGAAAATCGTAAACCGCTTTCATAGCAGACCAAATTAAAAATTAAAGGGGACTCATCCCTTCAGACATGTTTTGTTGTGGTGATATACCAGATCAGGTCATGCCGTGTGAGTTCTTTCGTTTATGAACTTAATCTATTCTTTAACCAGGTCTTTTCGTGGGGATTGGTCAGTGGCTGACCCCTTCTGTTCCTTGATTCTGTTACTGCCTACCGACAGCTTGGGATGCCTGGATCGTTTATGGGCTGTACCCGGTTGGTCTTAATTTGCTTTTATTTATAGTATTGGCATATTTGGGTAATAAAAAATAAATGTATAACAAGGCCAGTCAGCAACGCTCCCGTTGGTCGCTGGACCTCAAACCCGCTGCGCGGCTTTTCGGCCGCTGCTGGCTGCGTTAAGTCGAATAGACCAAGGCCAGCGCGAGGTCAATCGGTACCTTGGCCCAGCCGCTGCCGCTTCCTGGCGTCTATCCGCTGACGTACTTCACCCCAACAACGATTTGCTTCAGCGTTCCTGCATGGCCTTGAGCCCTTGTTCCCAGGACACTATGGGTCGGTAACCCAGTTCGCGCTGCGCCTTGCTGATGTCCAGCGTGAATGGCTTTCCGATCAGGCGAAGCATTTGGCGGGTAATGGGTGGCTCGCCCGGGCGTGAGAAGGTGCGCCACATCCACTCCATCATGCTGGCCATAATCCATGCTACCGGCAGCGGTGCCGAAGCGCGTGGCGACTCGATACCGCGCGTCTGAAGCAAGCCGGATACAAACTGCTTTAGCGTGCTGTCGTTGCCGTCGCTGACGAAGTAAGCCTCGCCGCCGCGGCCTTTCTCGATAGCCAGTTCGACCGCATGGCAGACGTTGTCTACGTGAGCTGTAGACATGGCCTGTGAGCCATCGCCCACCCAGCGAAACTGGCCTGCTCTCACGGTTTCGATCATGTGATCCAGCGTCGGCATACCAGCACCCCAGATCATAGGTGGGCGGATGACGACGGTTTCAAACACGCCTGAGCGATTGGCACCCAGCACCAGCGCTTCGCTGCGCGCCTTGGACGCGCTGTAGGGTGCCCAGGCGCGTTCATTTCTCGGCAGCGACTCGTTGACTTGAAGCATCGGTGCTAAGTCACCCATCACAACCGCCGCCGCGCCAACCTGCACGAAGCGCTTGACCGACGCTGCCTCTGCTGCACGTAGCAGGCTGGCCGTACCTTGCACGTTGGATCGCTCGAACTCATCGCGGTCGCCCCACAACTTGAAGAGGGCGGCGACGTGAATTACTACGCTGCAGCCTTGGGCGGCGATCGTCAACGACGCCATATCGTCGAGCGAGCCGTGCACGGCCTGCGCCCCGAGCTCTGTTACAGTTTGCATGGCTTGGTCGCTGCGCGCCAGCGCACGAACCTGCCACCCTTGGGCGATGAGGCGTTCGATGAGGCGACCGCCAACAAATCCGGAACCGCCGGTGATCAAGCAAATAGGAGCCATGACAAACCTTCCTGTAGTATAGTAAGGGTACAACGATAATATATCATTGTTATACTAAATGTATATCGATGATATATATCTGTCAAGAAGCTCCACGTTCAAAGGGTTGAGATGAACACCGAAACTAAGATTCTGGATGCGGCGGCAACACTGCTTGAGGAACAAGGCCCGGACGGCCTGACGACGCGAGCAGTCTGCGAGGCCGCAGGTGTCAGAACGCCTACGCTTTACCACCACTTCGGGGATAAGGGCGGGCTGGAGCGGGCATTGATTCGGCGTGGGATGACGGAATTCATGGAGCGCAAGCGCACGCCGCCGCCTTCAGTCGATCCATTAGTGCAACTGCGCTTTGGGTGGGATGTCGCCCTGGAGTTCGCGCTCAAGCATCCGGCACTGTATGCACTCATCGCGGAGCACGCTCGCGCACAACCGGCGCTGATCGCTGACGCCTATGCGCTGATGCACGCGCGGGTTCAACGACTGGTGGACATGGGGCGTTTCCGCGGCCCGGTTGACGCTACAGCGCGCGCCATATGGGCGGCATCTCAGGGGGCGCAGTCACTGATACTACAGGGCGTGTCGCGCAAGGACATAGAAGCGGTTAGTGATCTACTATTCGAGGCTGTTGTCGATAAGCTGTCGCAAGCTGCGTCTTAGCCACATCCTCAGCCTCCGCCTAAAAGCTACGGGAGCCGCTGTAAGTTAACTAATGCATTAGGGATGAAACATGGGCGCTTGATCAGCTCAATTTTCTCCCCACGGTCGAGTATGCGATGGCATCTAACAAATCAATCCTGAGCGACAATAGTATGTGGTGATGTCTTTTGCAAAAAGCGCAAAAGCCACGCCAACATACTTTCGCGCCAGATCAGGGGTGTTATGGAATGAAAATCAAAAAATTACTGCTGCCAATCTTCAGGGAAAGACACTTAGCAATGAAAACTTTCAACATTGGATCTGCAAGCAAACTGATAGACCTGCAGTATTAAAATCTCACGGAGGGAATAGGAAAAGTGCGAAATATCAAAATCAAGTTGGCTGACCCCTTGATTCTCCTTGATTCTGCCCCTTGATTCTGCTGCCAATTGATGAGCTTAAAATTGATAAAAGCTTTATGGATGCCGCTTTAACAGATCAAAGTGCTCAACAAATGGTACAAAGCATCATCAATATTGGGAAAAATCTTCAAATGGATGTGGTAGCCGAGGGGATTGAAACCCAGGCACAGCTGGAGATGCTGACCAATTTTGGTTGCGACAGGTTTCAAGGCTACTATTTTGCA
>NZ_JAUSCC010000153.1 GCF_030651745.1 Methylophaga sp. | reverse complement strand
GGCGTCTTCCAACGCGACCTCCGGCGCAGTTAATTGTGGTGATTCCATTGTCTCTGCTTTCGATTTGCTCATGATTCTGACCTACCTTTATACTCTAATTTCCGAGGGGTAGGTGTCTCAGGTCATATTGGCACAGGGGGTGATGTGTTTTCCTTTGCTTCGATTGCTTAGTGCTATTCCTTTTAATGCCAAGTTGTTCGATTCGGTTGCACCGGAAGTGAAGATGAAATCATTAGGATTAGCTCCAAATTGATCTGCTATCAAGCGGCGGGCATTTTTAATAATCGATTCTGCCGCCTCGCCAAAACAATGTTGAATCGAAGCAGGATTTCCAAATACACCTGTGCTCGATAAGTAAGGCAGCATTGCTTCCAATGCTTCAGGTGCCATCGGCGTTGTGGCGGCATAGTCTAGATAAATTTTAGTATTCAAGTTAAGCTAACTTTTCACTGCTTTAATATTGGAGGATGATTCTATCACGCGATACTCATGAGTATTGCTTATGATAAAGGTCATTTAAACTGAGCCATTGAATTAGACATGCAGAAGAATTTTTCCAAAGCTGGATTGAGTGGTTTTATTTAACAAGGTTAGGCTTTCATTTAAAGGATAATACCCATCAATCAGCGTTTCAATAGGGACGATTGGCTAAAGGAAAATAGCCAAGACGTCGTTAAAAAGCCTGGATCGTGAGCCGAGGATAGATAATTTGTAATTCACTATTTTGCTTAAGTCGAGGATACTAAAGGCATGGATGAATCCGCTGGCCTGGGCGCTGACAACCAAATCCTAGATACAGATTACGGCCCCGGCAAAGCAGCAATAGTCTTACCGGCGGCCGATTGAAATCCGGATTGTTTTATTATTCATGGTGTAACTTCAGGTCATACCTAAACAGCCTGAATCATTAAATTGAAAAGCGGGTAAAGACAACGGTTTTCTTATTGAAATTGATGAATTGATGAATTAGTTTGGGTTACCACTGATTGTCAGTAAATATGATTAATTATAGAACGGCTCTTATTGTTTGAGGCGGATTAACACAATGTCAAACAACATTCTTTTTTGCGGCGACCCGCACGGCTGCTTTGCAAATATTATTAGCGCGGTACACCTGCACCGTCCAGAGGCGGTGATACTGCTTGGCGATTACAATTTAGCATTACCTTTGGAAAGTTATCTGCAGGCGATTATCGGCATGACGCAGATTTATTGGATCCCTGGCAATCATGATTTTGACTCTACTGCAGAATACGAAAATCTGTTTCACTCCGCGTTGTCATATAACAATTTACATCTAAAAGTAATGAAAATTGGTGGTCTCAGAATTGCGGGGCTGGGTAGTATTTTTATGCAGCGGGTTTGGAAACCGGATGAGCCACCGAAATGGAAAACTAAAAAAGAGTGGCTTGCTTCTCAGCCCCGAGTAAAGAAAATTCCGCTTCACATGGATAATGCTATCTGGCATCACGAGTTTGAAGCAATGAAGAAGAAGATTAGAGCTGATATATTGGTCACTCATGAAGCGCCGAGCTGCTATAAATTCGGCTTTAAAGCTATTGATGAGCTGGCTGAGTCACTTGGTGTTAAGCATGTATTTCACGGCCACCATCACGTTTATTATCGTGACAAATTACCTAGCGGCATTGACGTGACCGGCGTTGCTATCGGGGGTGTCACTAATCTTGCCGGTGAGCAATTGATGAGAAGATGACATCGTCGCCGATTCACACGCGCTGCATCCAAACGGACGTAATTTAGCGAGGATCATCCCGTTTTTTGATGCAGTAAAATTATACATCCTCCAACATGAATGCTTGTTTGAAGAATTATTTATATTAGTTTTGAATAAATTTGGTAAGATCTAAATCCAAATAGAATAAAAGTAAGCCCTCAAAATTAATAAAGAGTCCGTTAATACTATTCAATATGAACAATTTTTCCGCCGCCGCGGTTTTGGATCGATTGCAATTAGCTGCGGGTGTCGCCTCAGACAGTGCCCTGTCCAGAGTGCTCCGGGTTAATAGAGCCACCCTTGGCAACTGGCGGAATCGAGATTCAGTACCGTATTCAATTTGTGTAGAGTACGCGGTTGAAAATGGCCTCTCTCTCGATTGGTTGTTGACCGGTCAAGCGCCATTAAATCTTAATGAGGCAAAAGGTTTAGAGGAACGGCAGTTAGACGAAACTCAATTGGATTTACTGAAACTCTTTACTGCTCTGTGGCCAGATCAGCAAAAACAGGTCTTGCAGGGGCTACGGGAGAAAAAGCGGATTAACGACCTTGAATTGGCGGTAACCGGACTGCAACAACGCATCAATAAACTCATCGACAAATAGTCGTCTCAGCCCAGGCCTTGCCCCGAACTTGCCGGTTTAAGGCGGTCGACATTAAGCGCGCGCACCTTTTCAACATCCCCCGGATGGGCTGAAACTTTTAATCCACCCCGACCGGAAACGCGTCGCCCATAATGAATGCCCGCTGTTTCAATACTGGCGTGGCCCATCAGAGCGGCAATATCCGTTTGCGTTAAACCGCAACTCTTGGCATCCGCCGCAAATTGGTGTCTAGCCGAATAAAGGCTCACCAATTTTGATCTATTGGGCCAAATTTTCAGGTTTGCGCCATATAAACAATCCCGGCATCGGTTATAAAAAGTAACAAAATTAACGCCCTCATTCTTGCTGGTAGCTATATTTAACAGGTGCAAGTGTATCACCTCCCGCTCAGCTTCATTCATATTGGAAAGCTCAACTATTCGCCTGTTTCCATGGCTCCGACCGTTAGAGTTTTTACCATTTTGAACGTAGAGTGCCCGCTCGCCGACGTTGTTTTTAACAAACTGCGCTGACTGCCATTCTGCCGGCCTAAGTCCTGTCCACAATCCTGATAATAACCAGGCCAGGGTTTCAGTGCCATACCGAGTAGTCTCCTTGACTAAAAAATAAGCCACCAATTTTTGAAGGTCAGCTAAAGAAATCTTTTTTAGTTTTTTTGCGGAGGTTTGCGTTCCGTGGGATTTACACTGACGGGTATCCGTTGCGCGTAATAACGCGATAGCACGTTGTCCGTCAGTCGACTGATTCACCTCATCCTCTATGTAACAGATCAGTGCCGCACGGTATTGCCGCCAGGTCGCTTTCGATATGACAGCTTGCTTTTCCACGAGCCACTGCGCCACCTCGTAAAGCGTCGGTTGATTACTGCCAATGTCGCGCTCTACTCGTTTAATGAGTTGCTGCGCGCGAAGTCGATAGTGACGTACTGTTTGTTCTGTTTTCATGCTCTCTCTCCCCGTGTTACTGCGGATTAATCAAGGTCAAAACCCACCCTCATCGTCATCAAAAGCGGAGCGCTTTACCCACGCCAACATTAAATAAGTCCTGCGATTTGAACCGTTTCAAACTGTTTGAAACAGAATTGAACAGTTTGGGATGAGATAAGGTTTGATTCAAAATGTTTAAATATGAATAACATATCACAAAATGAGTATAGTTAAAGCGCTATATTTATTCAAAATGAATTTATAGGATGAGCGAAATGGTAGATTCAGACGAGGCAGATCTGGACAATCCACTCAGTAAGCTGTTGCAAAGCAAACCTCAGAAACGCTGTATTCAGCGGGTCAACGAGGCATTGCCAGACATTCTCGCCGCACGCGAGCTCGGCTATACCTGGGACGCCATCGCCCAGGCAATGACAATGCGGCGACCCACGCTGATCAACGCCTATAAAATATTATTAGCCCGGGGTAATGGCTCGTTATTCGCCAAGGATAATAGCTCACGCACCGAGGCATGCTTACCGTCAACGGTGCAAACAACGGTGCAAAGCTCCAGGTCGCAGAATCAGACGCAGCCACGGATCCCACCCCAGCCATCCCCGGCATGGGGCCCAGGTATCGTGGCCCTAGGCCGCACTGATCCTGAGAAATTTAAACTTTAAAACCCCATATCAATCACTCTAAAGGAAAAAATAATGAAACCGAAACTAATTGATTCAACCCGTCCGGCCTGCAAAAAACGGCGACTGACCATTATTGATGGTGCCAAAGGGGGAGTGGGTAAATCCCTCGTCGGCAGCTTTTATGCCAGTGCCGTATTGTCTCAGGGCACCAGCCTTACCCTGATCGAATCCGACCAGGCTAACCCGGATGTGGCAAGACGGTTTCAACATCATACCGGCGTGGTCCTGGCTGATTTATCGGACCGCGACGGCTGGATCAGCCTGCTTCAAGCGTTAGAAACGATTGAGAGTCGCGATATTGTCATGCCCATGCCGGCCGGATTGAATAACATTGGGGAGATTCAGGAACTGTTAAGCCTGACGCTGGCCTCGTTAGGGATTGAACTTCAGGTTATTTTTTGTTTGTCGCGCCAAAATGATTCCATCGCGCTGATTGACCAGAGTTTGGGTTCAGGGCTCTCAGCTTTTGCCACACGGGCTATCGCCCTGAAAAACGGATTTTTCGGTCGGGACGAGACATTCGATCGTTGGCGAAATTCAGATCAGCGCACGCGCTGGATAAATGCCGGTTTTGCCGAGGCCTTCTTTCCTGAACTGCATCATCAGCTGATCGATCTATTAGAAAATGACCCCCAGCCCCTGCACGCAATGTTAACGGCCGAATTACCCGTGGTACTGCGGATCGAGCTCGATAACTGGCTGCGTGCGGCGCGCAGCAGTCTGGATCTGTTACTGGCTGATCATCCCGCTGATAAGGCTGAAACGACACACGCATTAGCGGAGGAAGCGGTATGAACAGTGGGCCGTTTACCCATAGCCGTGCAGCAGGAGCGCCGGACACTTCGGAAGGCGGTACTAATCACCAAGAATCGGCGCTCAATAAGCTGACAAAAATCCAGCAGATCGATGTGTTGAAATTTGCTTGCAGCCATCAAATCAAGCCGGATGACCCAGCCTGGATGTTAGTCGAAATGCTGGGACATGTCCGTTATACGACTGATACGCTGCCGGCCCGCATTGAGGCAGCTGGAAACAATGCGGTTGAGGCGATTAATCAGCAGCGGCTGATTGAACAGAGGGCCTTTTCGGCCAATGCAATGAGGGAAACAGCGCTGATGATGGACGCGATTAGTCAAAAAATTGCTGAAAAATCAGATTCAATCACGCAGGAACAACTGCATCGGCGGCTCTTAATAAATAGTTTTTTCACGATAAATGGGCTAACGCTGATTATTGCCGGCAGCGTTTCAGCCGGTCTTATGTATGCGGAGGGTAATGTTAACTGGGTAAAAGAGACGGACAATAATTTTATTAACGTCATGGCCCACATTTTAAATTTACCCATCGGTTATGTCGTTATTCCTTGGCTAGTAATTTCGGCAATTTTATTGGTACGGGGTTATTGGTTATTAAATAAAGATGGTAGGGTGAATTTATGAAATTAATTGATTTTGATAAAGGCGTTAGCGCTTGGTATACCTCTGATTCAGATGCCTACGAGGGTATGCGGGTTTATTTTACCGGATTGAGCCACCCCTTTTATTTTCAATTTGATGAATATTTATTATATGATCCGGAGGCAGAAATCTATGACCCAGTGGAACTGATGATTAGCCAGTGTTCTTATCATTTGAATGAATATATAAATGCATGCAAATTGATAGGGATTGACTATTTAGCTGACCCCGATAAACAGGAGGATTCGTCGGATGATGATGGGAAATAAAGCTTAGAGAGCATTAGCCATGGACTGGCTTGGCATCTTCTGTCGCATAACCCCACTGAGGGGGCATTTGCCTGTAAGAAAAGTCCTAATTAACCGCATGCTAGTGTTTAATTGCGTAAATTAGCTATTGTATTTTTTATCTGACTACCCTGTACCTCTCTTCGGCGCCATTTAAAAGGTTGAGCCTTCTGATTATGCCTTACGATAAAGGCCTCAATCGCACTCTTTAGCTCCTCAGCA
>NZ_JAUSCC010000019.1 GCF_030651745.1 Methylophaga sp. | reverse complement strand
CGGGTTCGGCTAAGGGTATCAATGCTTTTGATTGGCCATCACCCAATGGGTGAGTCATGATCTCTTGCATAAGCGCCTCATTCTCAATTGATATCAATTACTTGAGATAGTTTAGCAAGTTTTAACTGCTCTTTTTAGGATGATATTGATGTCGCCTATGACGGTTTATCGGGTTATGCGCTTTGGCAAAAAAAGCAACACGATCTGGTTTTATTGGATTTGATGTTGCCTAAATTATCAGGCGAACAAATACTTAACCAAATGATGGCGATCAATAAGAACCAATCAGTGATCATTGTCACGGCTTTAGACAAACCCAATGTTCAAAACAAAGTGTTATTGAATGGTGCCAGTGAATACCTTTGCAAACCCTTTTCTTTGGATGATCTCAAAACACTGTGTCAAACCCTTTTAAATAAATCAAAACTGCTGCATCAGGCACACTATTTAGACTCCAGGTTAAACGTCGTCAGAAATCTGATTTGGCTATTGGATTATTCCCTTAGGCATAATGAAACCGTCAGGGTCAAAGAGATCATGACCACGCTCAAGGGTATTTTGCCTAATAATCTGACAGAAGACGAAAAAATCAGTCTGCTTACAACGGAAGTTTAACGGTAAACAGAGTGCCTTCATTGAGTTGAGAGCTGACATGAATGGTCCCGCCTAACAGCTCAGTAAAGCGCTTGGTGATAGAAAGCCCCAAGCCATGACCGCCGTGCTCACGCGTTAGAGTCATGTCAGCCTGCCAGAAGGGTTCGTATATTTGGTTTTGGTATTTAGCCGGGATGCCGCAGCCTGTATCACGCACCTGAATGATTAAATCTGCTTCATCTTGTCGCCAACTTAAACTAATGTCGCCATCAGCGGTAAACTTACAGGCATTGCTCAACAAATTGTTAACGATATGCCTTAATACTTCGGCATCGGCAATAATCACTTGATGTTCACCTGCCAGCGATAAGCGGTTACGGTTGTCGGCAAGCGCTGGTTCAAGTTTATCGGCACATTCTTGCATTAACAGTTTGATGTCGAACGGTTCCAAAGTCAGTTCAACCTTATTGGCCTCCAGTTTGCCGTGGATCAGTACTTTGTTGATCAACTCGTTCAAATCGTGGGTGCGGACCAACGCATTGGCATGAAAAGAGCGGCATAAATCGAACTCCGGTGTTTTCGGTAAAGCATCCCGAATCAATTCCAAATAGGTGCCTATGCTGTGTAAAGGCGTTTTCATTTCATGGGAGACCAAGGTCATAATTTGATTTTTGTAGTTATTGGCCGCACGGCTACTATCCAAGGCTATCTTCAACTCACTGGTGCGATCCGCTACCAATTGCTCAAGGACCTGTTCGTTACGCTCAATAATGGTCAGCATGTCATTAAAATCGGAGCTCATCCGCTGAATATCGGGTGCTCCGGAAAAGTCGACCCGATGCCCCCGCTGTCCTTGGCTCACATTTTTTAACACAGTGACTATTTCAAGTAATGGTGCGGTAAAGACGCCTGAATAACGCCGTACCATCAAGAATAAAAACACCAACACCACCAAGACAATGAGTCCTGAAACGAATAAAATGCGCCGCATGAAAGCATCGAGGTCATGCTTCGATATCACCAGTTCAACGTAACCCAAATAGTCTTCATTTTGATACAGCGGGGCATAAAAACACCATAAGCTAGCATAATCGAGAACATAGGGCTGGATGACGGGTGACTCGGTCGGATGACATTCAAAGAGTTGCTGGTTGGATGCAACTAATAACGTGTGTGGGCTTTCAAATACGGAGGCTTTTAAAACATTCCTGTCAGCGGTAAAGGTTTGAATGATATCTTCTGAAACGATGGTGGAGTGCAGAATGACGCCGTATTTGATGGAGTGCGCAAAAGTGTGAGTGTATTCTTTCCAATATTGGCGAGTGTAGGCACTGGTATATTGATGTGCCGCCAAATATAACGACATGACGATCAATAGGCCCGCCAGTGCAACTGAGGCAAGCACCATTAAATCGTAACGTTGTCGAAAGTCAAAACGGTTCAGAGCTTCGGATAACCGGTTCATTCCAGTACTATCGAAAAGGAGCTCAGCGTGGTCGAATCAAACTGTATGTCGAGATGCTGAGCGACTCGTTGATTTAAAGAAACATCGACTGTTTTAACTGTTTCGTAAGTCGTCGACGGCTTATTGATCATGTCGCCCAATTGCTGACCCAAGGCGACCATATTAGGATAAAAGGCCATCATCACGCCATATTCCAGATGCGATAAATTAGTGGATAACAGCATGATATTTTTTCTCCAGGCAATTTTGGAGGCTTCGTAGAGGATATCCTTGGGTATATCGGCAGGGATCAGGATCGCATCTTCCGGCTTGGCTTCCTGTTCGAGTAATTGCCCCAATATACGCATAGTGGCCAACAGGTCGGCGCCCTCCCGGAGCACCAGCAACGGTTTTGAAACGGCTTCAGAGAGGGCGCTTTTCAGGAAGCGAGGCGTCTTGTTTTCGACGATAAAGACGCGTTTGATGCCGGGTGTCAGGCGTCGCATGAGTGAAACCACTACCTGGCTATCAAGTGACAGGCTCACACCCTGATAATCGGTTACGTTAAAATAGATCAAACCGGCTAAGGTTTGACTTCGATAGGGGCTTTGGTTGATTAAGTCAATGGCTTGATTGCCCAGCGCAATGATGTTGTCAGGACTGTGATGATCAAGGGTTGATTGTAAATCAGCAAAGCGAGCTGCTTCCGGAATTGCGATAACGGTCAGTTGGTTTACTTTGGTTTTGATCCCTTTAATCGTTGAGGCATAAATGGCATCAAAGGGGGTGTTAACAGCCGGATAAAGCACTAAAACCTGCCGTTCTTTGGCAAAAGCATTGCTAAAGATTAGCATAGGCACCAGGAGCAACAATAATTTAGAGATCCTTGTGTTCATTGATTTGTTTCAGGCTCTTTAGCTCCCGGATAAAAGGCCTTGGATCGACACCGGAAAGTAATTTTTTGCGCCAATATTTGGGCGAGTCAGCGCCTTCTTTCCATAGTAGGATGGCTTGAATGGTTTTTCTGCAAATATCAGCTGCCATTCGGGCGGGAATTGCTGGATCGCTGGTCCTGTGCACATCAATGGCTCGCAGCAATCCGCTTACCGGATCTTCAAGGCCATCTCGAGTTTCGCCCTGACCATCATTAAGTCGCCTTAAAAAGTCCTTAACCTCTCTGTTGATGCCCAGCATCAGTAATGCGCCGCCTAATACGCCTGAAACAAAGATTTCGGATTTAGGCTTTAAGCTATCGATCAGCCGTAATTCCTCGCTGAACAATTGAATCGCTTTTTTGGCATTGATCTCCTCTTTTTCCCAAACAAATCGTTTGTCCTGCAACGCCCGGGGTTTACCTCTGAGTGCGATATTCAAGGTCTCCAGAATAAAGCCCCCCTTTAATCGGTCGGAAGAAAAAACTAAGCCTAATTCTTCATAAATGAGTTTTACGGTTTCGTTAGGAGGTAAGTTTTCCATGCGCTGATTTTGCGCTTCCCTGTTCAGCGCTAAAAAATCGCTCTCAGACACGTCAATGACCAGGGCGATGAGGTGGTCAGGTGGGGGAGTCTTTCCAGAAAGCCATTCCTGCTTACGGTGTTTGCCGGTCAGTTTGTAAAGAGTATCGCCTACGCGCAGGACCGCGACCAAGAGTGAGAAGGCAGTCAGGCTCTTCGCTTGCTTTAGAGACAGAACAGAATGCTCTTCAGAAGCAATCGCATAAGAAAACACGGCCGGCTCTTTGATGGTCAGCCAGTCTTGATAGGAAAGCTGCGACAAGGCATAACCAAAATTTACATCACTGTGTAATAGATTCATTTATTATTCATGGATATCTTTATGTACAATTATAAGCTATTGTTATTTATATAAAAAAACACATTCAATTATTTATAAAAATAATTATACTTTTAAATTAATAGAAATAGTGGTATTTTAACGTTAAGTAGTGTGCTACAGCAATTGTGTTTTACAGATTTGAATTCAAGAGCATTCAATGTTGATATGGTTGAGTCATGATCAAAATAACCATTGTCAGTACTAAAGGGGGCGTCGGTAAAACCACGCTAACGGCCAATATAGGCGGAATTTTAGCCGATTTCGGCTACCGTGTGCTGCTGATTGACGCCGATCCTCAACCGACTTTATCCAGCTACTACCCGCTGAAAGTCAGGGCTCAACACGGACTGACCCAGCTGATGATCAGTGCCTCGGCGGCTCAGGTCATCAGTCAAACCCGCATTGACAACCTCGATATTGTGCTTTCCGATGACCCCCAGGGAAAACTCCGTGATTGGATTCGCGACACCGTCGATGGCCGGGTACGGCTCAAATACAGTTTGACGCAGGTGGCGGCGCAATACGACTTTGTCCTGCTGGATACCCAAGGCGCGGTCGGGCCCTTGCAAGATGCCGCCGTGGCCGCTGCCGATTTCATGGTGTCACCCATTCCCCCGGAAATTTTATCGGCCCGCGAATTCGTGCGCGGTACCGTGGCCATGATTCAACGCCTGGAACCCATGGCCCGCTTAGGTGCCCCGATCGGACCGTTACGCGGCGTCATTTACCGCCAGGACCGGACTGTCGATGCCCGCCGCATAGCCGATGAATTACGCAAAGAAGCCTTTTTACCGAGCAAGGGCGCCATCACCATTTTGAACACCGTCATTCCCAATGCCGTCGCGTACCGGGAAGCCGCCACGCATAAAATGCCGGTGCACCGCTTTGATCGCAGCCGCAAAGGCCAGGCCCCCAGCGCCTTAGAGACCATGCAGGCGCTGGCCCAGGAACTGATTCCCCATTTACCGAACCTGGCGGCCTCGGCATTGGCGCACGAGGCCCGACCATGACCACCCGCTTCAAACGGCCTGATCCGGACGATCTCAAAGCCTTATTGTTAGAAGGGCCGTTTAGCACGGCTACCGAAGACCCAGGCCTCGCGCCCTCAGAGCCCGTCACGCCGGTGCAACTGGTGCTGACCTTAGCCCAAATCAAAGCCTATGACCATAACCCCAGACGGGAAAGAAATCCCGCCTACGACGCAATCAAAGCCTCGGTTCGCGAACAGCGCGGCTTGAACAACCCCTTCACGGTGACGCGCCGTCCCGGGGAAACCCTGTTCATGGTTCAGGCCGGCGGCAATACCCGGTTGGCCATCCTCAAGGAACTCTTCGCCGAGACCGGCGATGCCGCTTTCAACAGCGTTCAGTGCCTGTATCGACCCTGGCAATCGGAAACCTTGCTCCTCGCCGCCCACCTCATCGAAAACGAGCTGCGTGGCGAGATGACCCTGATTGACAAAGCCTATGCGCTCAGAGAGTTGCATCGGCAACTGGAAACAGAACACGAGATCAAGTTGACCCGCACGGCCTTGTGTCAACGCCTTAAAGCTTTGGGTTACAGCCTATCCCGGCGGCAATTGATCCGCTTTGATTATGCCATGACACTGGACCAGCTGATCCCCCATACCCTTCGGAACGGCTTAGGCGCCACGGGCATCGATCAGATCAAAGCCACCGAAAAAGCCTACCAACGGCTCTGCCAGGATAAAACCCCGCAATTTGCCGCCTTGTTTGCCCATACCCTGGCCAGTTGTGATGACGAACCCTGGGACCTTGAGGCCGTGCGCCGGGAACTGGACAAGCAACTGGCACCGCTGCTCGGCATCCCCGTCACACGGCTGCGTCAGACTATCGACGCGTCACTGTTCAACGCCTCCGCTGACGAGGACTGGCCGGATGATCCCGGCCAACCGACAGCGACTGACCCCAAAGCCTCAACGACGCTGGACCAGAGCACGGCGCACGCCAGCCCAACCGATCTTTACCAGCCCCCGCAAGCCGCTACCATGCAGCCACTGCCGACCAGCGAAGCCGAAAACCGCCTGCCAAAAATAAGCGATATTTGCCCCGCCAGTACCCCTGTCGACACCGTCACGCCCCGTTATCCGGCAGAACCCGACACCCCAGCCGATATTCACGCCCTGTATGAGCGAACCTACGGGCTCGCCCACCGCATTGCCCGTTCGATTCACCTGGAACAGGTCGTGGTTCCGGTCTCCCAAGGCCTGGGTTTTATCATCGAAAAACCGCAAGCCGCTTTCACCGCTCACGCCACCTGGGGGCTGTGGTGGTTATTGCTGGGCATCGCCGAACAAAGCGTCAGTCCCGAACGCGACCCCTTGTGGCAACACACGGACTTGTACCAGCTCCAGCAAGACCCCGAGGGCACGGCACTTCAGCAGTTAGTCGGGCCGGCACCCAGTGTGTCCCATTATCCCCACGAAGTCCTGCAAAATAAAGCGATTGTTCCCGATCCGGTGTTCACGGATATCTGCCAACTCATCGAAACCTGCCGGCACATTCGTCAGCACTACCCCTCTACCCAGTTATGGCCCTCAGGCCCACCTTAACAGCGAGGTCACCATGAACTATCACGCCGAATTTGCCTTGCACACCTTGATGTTTGTATCGCGCATGGCCGCCGAAGGGGACTTTGACACGCCCCACCAACTGGGCCTGCGCACCGATCAAATCGAAAAAATCATGACCCTCAGCACCCAGGAAATCCATGAAATGGCCGCAACCACCAAAGCCCGCTATCTGCGCATCCTGTTTGATGCCGACGCCCTCGATACCGCCATGCAGGTCTGTGCGCAGCGGATCCGGCAACGGCAATTGATCCTGCAACTGTTGACTGCAGGGGCCTCCTTACCGGTCATGCGCACCTTGTTCGGCTTCACCAGCGCCGACACCGCCCAATACCGCAAATACCTGAATCTTCCCAAAGCCGACGGCCGTCCGGCCCTGCCCACCGATGCCCAGCAAGTTAACATCTGGGAGCTTTGGAAAGCCACCGACTCCGAACCGCTCGGCATCGCCGAACGCCTGCTCTATGTCCATCACCA
The DNA here is from genome assembly GCF_030651745.1 of Methylophaga sp. The sequence goes on along the minus strand of NZ_JAUSCC010000019.1, from coordinate 2,135 downwards.
CACCGGCATCAAAATCAGCGCCATCTGGCCGCTGATTCAGGACTGGTTTGCCGGCAACCTCGATGGCCACGCCTAGTCGGCAGCGCTTACCGTGACCCGCAAAGACCGGCAGCCATGACCCCGCCAACCGCAACGCCCATCTCCGCCGCGATCGTGCAACTCGGCGAGCGGATTGCCCAGGCCCTGGGGCCCGAGACTACCGGACCGGGCGCCCAGCGCGAAGCCCTGCTGTATATCGGCCACTGGCAAGATGCCATTCCCCGTGCCATTTGGAGCGATCCGGATCTGGAAGCCATCGATGTTCGCTGTTGGGGACTGATGCGCACCCAGACCCTGACCGGTTCCGCCGTGCTGCTGTCTTTGCACCGGTTATTACACAGCCACTTAGGGATCGCCAAACCCACCGTTTCAAAAGTGTTGTATGTGCTGCGCTTAACCCGCTGGCTGTCCTTGTGTTCCGCGCTTCGCACGCCAACCGGCCAATTCAAAGGCCATGTCTATGCCGTTCATGATCACCGCCTCGCTCTGGCCGATGCTCTCTACCTGGACCCCGAGTACCTCGACTTCGTCAATCACCAACGCCGGCATCACCAAGCCCAAATCCGAACCCTGGCCCGGCAGATCTGGCAAGCGATCGACCACAGAGAAGAACCACCCAGCTGTGCGGCGGTGAGTGACTTCTTTCAGCAAGTGAATGGCCAACGCCAGGTTCAAATAATTAACCTGGCTGACGACCGGGTTCAAAAACTGAACCCGGTACCAAAACCCCAGGTTCAAAAAGTGAACCTGGCTAAAATCAACCAGGTTCAAAAAATGAACCTGGCTCAAACCGACCAGGTTCAAAAATTGAACCTGGCTAATCCAAAACAAGAACCAAAAGAAAAACCAAAAGAAAAACAATCACTTATCGATGAGGTTCAAAAATTGAACCGCAGCGCCTATATAACTACTACTACAAGTAGTAGTTGTAGTAGTAGTTTTTTAAATAAATTTAAAATAACTACTACTACGCCTGTTTCAGCTAACAGGGAAAAAAATTTAACCGATGCGGCCCGCGCACCGCTCAGCTATCCGCCCAGCTTCAATGCCAGCGAGCAAGCACTCGCCCAGCGCTACCTGAACCCGATCGACCCCGAGCTACACCAGGCCTTGCTCGATGAAACCGCCGCGCAAATAGACGCTAAACGCACGAGCCATCGACCGATCCGAAATCCGTTGGCGTATCTCAGCTGGTTATGTCAAGAACACGCCAAAGGCCACCCGGTGTTGACGAGTTTGAGCATTCGCTACCGGGACAACCGTGAACGCCAGCAACGCACAGAACAGCAGGTGAGCAACCATCAGCAAGAACTGGCCGCCCTGAGTGGGCGCAACGCTCCGGCTGAAAACCCGAATAAGCGCCACGACAAGCCACAGAAATCAACGAAACCCACCCAACAACTGCGGGAGGCACTGAACAATGCGCATTCGGACAACTAATCGCCCCCCTGTGCAGGCCGCACACCGCTCGGGACAAGGGCAATCAGCTGTAGCTGTGCAGGCTGCACACCGCTTCGGACAAGAGATACCAGCTGTGCAGGCTGCACACTTCTCGGGCAAGAGCAACCAACTGTGCAGGCTGTACACCGCTCCGGCCAAGAGCAATCTGCTGTGCGGGCTGCACAGCCTGAAACGCAGGAGAGAACAATGACGAAAATACCACTGCATCGGGTTCTGACTGCCATCGACCAGCATGGTGCCCAAATTCAACGCTGGACAATTGAGGGATTTGCTCCTGTGCGAGCTGCACATCCCTCCGGTCAAGAACAATCAACTGTGCAGGCTGCACACCGCTCCGGACAAGAACAATCAGCTGTGCAGGCTGCACACCGCTCCGGACAAGAGCAATCAGCTGTGCGGGCTGCACACCGCTCCGGACAAGAGCCATCAACTGTGCAGGCTGCACACTTCTCGGGTCAAGAGCAACCAACTGTGCAGGCTGCACACCGCTCGGGTCCCCCCTGTGTCAGGATAGTTGTCGCCTCACCCATTTATAGAGGCAACCCTAATGCAAACCCGTTATAGTGAAGAATTTAAAGAGCAAGCCCTGAGTAAAGTCTTGCAACGCGGCGATAAAAGTATTCAAGCAATTGCCG
>NZ_JAUSCC010000018.1 GCF_030651745.1 Methylophaga sp. | reverse complement strand
TTAGAATGCTGGCCTGTCACGCCGGAGGTCGCGGGTTCGAGTCCCGTCCGCTCCGCCATTACAAAAGAAGGGCGCATTCTATGCGCCTTTTTTTTTGCTTAAATTAACCCACATTTCGTAAAGAAGGTTCACTGCTATGTTGCATTTCATACGTGATCGCGCCCAAGGTTGGATTGCTTGGTTTATTGTTGGCTTAATCAGTATTCCATTTGCCCTTTGGGGGGTGAACTCTTACGTTACCGGTCCCAGCGATACTGTAGTAGCGAAAGTAAATGGTGATGAGATCACCCGCTCTGAATTATTACAAGCGGTGCAACGTTATCGCGAACAAATGCGACAAATGATGGGAGAAGAATTTAACCCTGAAATGTTTGATAACGCTGAAATACGCTATGCCGTTATTGATGATCTTATCGAACAACGTTTGATTCGTTCGGCAACAGATAAATTAGGCCAACGCATCAGTGATCGTCAGATTGCTCAATTTATTCAACAAACTCCTGCTTTCCAGCGCGATGGTCGATTTGATAGTGAACAGTACCAAATGGTATTGGCACGTGCTGGATTTACGCCTGCATACTATGAAGCAACGCTGCGTAATGACCTGTTAGGACAACAACTTGTCCAGAATGTTGAAGGTAGTACGATTGTTTCTCAGGTTGAGGTTGAAAGACTGCTGAAGTTGGAAAATCAACAGCGGGAAATCGCTTACGGTGTAGTCAAACTTGAAGATTTCCTCGAACAAACGGAAGTTGAAGAAAGTGATGTGCGTGATTTCTACAATGCCAATCAATCAAGCTATACCACTCCAGAACAAGTCTCGCTTGATTACCTTGAATTATCATTAGAAACCATTTCATCGCAGATTGAAGCAAGCGATGAGCAGCTACAACAGTATTTTATCGATAATAAAGTACAGTTTGTTGGACCAGAACTGCGTACTGCAAGCCATATTTTAATTAATGATAATGATGAAGCAGAACAAATCCTGGCTGAAATACAAACCAAGCTCGATGAAGGTGAAAGCTTTGCCGAATTAGCCAAAACCTATTCTATTGATGTTGGTTCAGCTGCTTCAGGCGGTGATTTAGGACCAATACAACGTGATGTGATGGAGCCCACTTTTGAAGCGGCAGTTTTTGCTTTGGAAAATGTTGGTGATATCTCTGAGCCGGTTAAAACCGAGTTTGGTTATCACATCATCCAATTAACGGATATTGATCAATCCAGCAATGTTGAATTTGCAGGTGTAAGAGACGAAGTCGCTTTACAGTATCGTCGCCAACAAGCCGAACGTCAGTTCTATGATAAAGCAGAAGAGTTAGCTAATCTCACCTATGAAAATCCGGAAACACTGGATGTTGCGGCTGAAACCCTGACTTTAGAGATCAAAACGTCTGGTGCCTTTACACGCAGTGGTGGTAGTGGGATCGCAGAGAACAATGCAGTGGTGCAAGCGGCGTTTTCAGATGATGTGCTCAACCAGGATCTGAACAGCCAGGTTATCGAATTGTCTGATACACGACTTGTCGTGGTGCGTAAAAACAGTCATATCGCTGCAACCTTGTTGCCGTTTGATTCAGTTGCTCCGGCTATTTCTGAACAGATCCGCTATCAACGTGCCAGTGATTTAGCTTTCATACAAGGCGAATCAAGATTACAGGAATTGAAAGCGGGTAAACCTGGTGAAGAGGTGTTTCCGGAAGCGTGGCAAGCTGCTGCATTTTACGGACGTGATAGCCAGCAAATAAGTGCCCAAATTTTGAATCAGGCTTTCACGTTACCGAATACCGGTTCAACACAATATGCAGGTTTTACCGCTGACAATGGAAACTATGTAGTGGTCGCTGTCAGTGATGTTAAACAAGGGGATACGGAGAACATTGAGCCAGAAGTACGCGATGGTTTAGTGTCAAACTTGAACCGCCTCAATGGTAGAGCTGAAATGGCTGCATTCATCAATACACTTCGTAGTGAAGCGAAAATAACTATTTATGAATCTCGCGTCACTTCCAGTGAAGATCAATAATATTGATTAAAAGAAATAAAAAGGCGCTTAAAGCGCCTTTTTTATGACTAATGTATCGATTACCTTTGCACCGACACTATCACCCCAGATGTTGACAACAGTGCGGAAGCGATCCAGGAACCAGTCAACCGCTAATAGAAGTGCTATACCCTCCAGCGGTAAGCCTACAGCACTTAGTACAATCACCATCGTGACCAAGCCTGCTTCAGGTATGCCGGCGGCGCCGATTGCGGCAAGCGTTGCTGTGATGAACACGATGACCTGCTGAGTCATCGTCAGATCAATACCATAAGCCTGAGCAATAAATAACACAGCAGCTGCCTCATAGAGTGCGGTGCCATCCATATTGACCGTGCTGCCCAACGGTAAGACAAACTTTATAGCCTTATCACTGACTTTATTTTCGCGAGCATTCTCCATTGTTAACGGCAGGGTGGCAGTAGAGCTTGCAGTGCCAAATCCGGTAAACAAGGCTCGACTCATACCCAGCAAATAGCTAAAACCTTTACCGGCGATAAGTTGAAGTAGCAAGAATAGAAAACAAAAATGAATAAACAAGCCAGTCAATACGGTGACGACATGCCAGCCTACTGCCTGGATTTCTTTGAAAAGTTCTTCACCACCACCCGCAAGACCGATGCGCGCAGCAATCAACGCAAAAATACCGATGGGAGCGAAATACATGATCCATATCACCAATTTCATCATGGCTTCATTTATGCCATCAAAAACCGCAAATACCGGTTTAGATCGGTCGCCAATGGTGGTTAGTGCCATTGCAAACAAGATGGCAAAAACAATGATCGGTAATAACTGCATTTCGGTTGCTGAGGCAAATAGATTGGGTGAAATCAGTGACATGAAAATATCTGCTATGCCGGTTCCCTGTTTTTCAAGAATGCGCTCTGGAACCGTTGCATTGCCAAGCTCTATCCCGGCACCAGGTTGAATAATATTGACTACTACCAAGCCGATAAAGACGGCAACCGCTGTTGTAAGACCATAATAGAGAATGGTGGAGCCACCTAAACGACCCAGTTTTCGGATATCTCCAAGTGCACCAATGCCGCTGATAACCGAGGCTACAATAAGCGGAATAATGATCATTTTCAAAGCGTTAAGGAATAAATCCCCCATCCAGCCGATTTGCAGTGACAACTCACCAAAAAACCAGCCAAATAAAACACCACTAATGGCACTCAAGATGATTAATACTAATAAAATGACGGCATGTGAGTGAGGCATGGGCAGTCCTTAATTTTTACAATGGCTAAAACAAAAACAGGGCTTGAAGCCCTGTTTTATATAACTGAATGAACATCGGTTTAACTTACTTATCGCCAATACCTACTATATTGTAACCACCATCGACATAAGTAATTTCACCGGTCACACCAGATGCCAGATCAGAGCATAAAAATGCGGCCACATTACCGACTTCTTCAATTGTGACATTACGACGTAATGGTGAGTTACGTTCGCCATAAGCTAACATTTTGCCAAAATCACCAATACCGGCGGCGGCAAGTGTTTTGATTGGGCCTGCTGAAACCGCATTAACACGAATACCATCTGGCCCTAAAGAGTAAGCCATATAACGAACAGTCGCTTCCAAAGCCGCTTTGGCCACACCCATCACATTGTAGTTATCAATAGCACGTTCGGCGCCAAGGTAGCTTAGTGTTAATAATGAACCATTACGTCCGGCCATCATTTCTTTGCCTGCTTTTGCTAATGCAGCGAAGCTATAGGCACTGATATCGTGTGCTGCGGCAAAACCCTCACGAGTTACACTGTCAACAAAGCTGCCCTGTAACTGTTCTCTGGGGGCAAATGCTACTGAATGGATGATACTGTCCAAACCATCCCACTGTTTGGCGAGATCGTCGAAAACAGCAGTAATTTGTTCATCGCTGCTGACATCGCATGGAAAAATCAGTGCGGGATTGGAGCCACATTCTTCAGCGATTTTTTCAACGCGTGATTTGAGTTTGTCATTTTGGTAGGTAAAAGCCAGTTCCGCGCCTTCACGAGCCATCGCATGCGCAATACCGGCAGCGATAGAACGTGAGCTGGCCACGCCAACAATCAATACCCGTTTACCTTGTAGAAAACCCATGAAGTACTCCAGAAATTTTAAAACCGATAAACTTACCTGATTTTGACTGGTACGGGAAGAGGCGAGCTGCCTGCATTACCGATATACTCATTATTTGATTGGCTTCGACTTTGGATGGTTATGACCCGATTTCGTGTTTTATTACAGATCCTGCTATCTGCCTTACTGGCAGGATGTGACCTGTCGGCTCTTAACTCTCCATACCCCGCTGCTGAGAGTGAGAAATCAGTAAGTTACAGCTCTTTTATGTTACGTCCCAAGCATTTGGACCCTGCTCGATCCTACGCGGCTAATGAAAGTCTGATTACCGCACAGATTTACGAGCCGCCATTTCAATACCATTACCTTAAAAGACCATACACGCTAGAGCCGTTAACCGCCGCAAATATGCCAGAAGTCGAGCTACTGGATAAAAATGGCGAGCTGCTAACATCATCACAACAAACAGCAGACAATATTGCTTTTTCACGCTATACCATCAGCATCCGGCCGGGAATTGCCTATCAGCCGCATCCTGCTTTTGTTCGGGATAAGACGGGCCAGTTTCTGTATCACGATATAGACGCTCAATCATCGCGCAATATAAAAACGATTATGGATTTTCTCCGCCAAGCAACCCGGGAATTAAAAGCAGCGGATTATGTGTATCAGATTAAGCGTTTGGCACATCCTGAAGTGCATTCACCGATCTTGGGCTTAATGAGTGAGCATATTGTCGGCTTAGGTGATTTTGCTGCCACGCTGGGCAAGATGCGTCAGCAAAATGAACCAATTGATCTACGGGAATTGCAGATAAGCGGGGTTCAGGTAGTTGACGATTATCGCTATCAAATTACCGTTTATGGGCAGTATCCACAGTTAAAATATTGGCTGGCCATGCCTTTTTTTGCTCCTGTTCCATGGGAAGCAGATGTCTTTTATCAGCAAGCAGCACTCATAGATAAAAATATCACTCTGGATTGGTATCCGGTTGGGACCGGGGCTTATCAAATGATTGAGAACGATCCCAATCGACGTATGGTGATGGTGAGGAATCCAAATTATCACGGCGAAACCTATCCAACAGAGGGTAATCCCGGAGATGCAGCAGCGGGTTTATTGGATGATGCCGGTGTGCCAATGCCGTTTATCGATAAGATTATTTATACCCTTGAAAAAGAAAGTACCTCGTATTGGGGGAAATTTATTCAGGGATATTACGATGTCAGCGGTTTGACATCCGACAGCTTTGATCAGGCTATTCAGGTATCTTCGGGTGGTTCGTTTGGACTCAGTGAAGATATGATGAAAAAAGGCATCGATCTTCAATCCGCAGTTGGAACGACGACGCACTACATAGGATTCAACATGTTGGATTCTATTGTTGGAGGCAACGAAGAAAAGGCGCGTAAATTACGTCAGGCAATAGCCATTGCAATTGATCAAGAAGAATTTGTCTCGATTTTTTTTAACGGCCGCGGTATCCCTGCACAAGGGCCAATACCGCCAGGAATATTTGGTTATCGGGAAGGCAGGGCAGGGCTGGATCCTTACGTATATGAGTGGCGTGATGATGCGGTACGAACAAAACCCATCGAGTATGCGAGAAACTTATTGACAGAAGCGGGCTACCCAAAAGGGCGTGATGCTGAAACAGGTCAGCCTTTGGTTCTGTATTTTGATGTGGCCGCTGTTGGTCCCGATGCCAAGGCCCAGTTGGACTGGATGCGCAAGCAATTTCAAAAACTCAATATCCAGCTGGTTATTCGTTCAACTGATTACAATCGTTTTCAGGACAAAATGCGGCGCGGCCAAACCCAGATCTTCAGGATTGGTTGGAGTGCTGATTACCCTGACCCGGAAAATTTTCTGTTTTTACTGTATGGACCGAACGCTAAAGCTATTCATAATGGTGAAAATAATGCGAATTATCAGAATCCTGAGTTTGACAGATTATTTGAACAAATGCGGGTTATGCCGGATGGTGAGGAACGCCAGAAAATTATTGATGAAATGGTTGAGATTGTAAGGCATGATTCCCCTTGGGTGTGGGGGTTTCATCCCAAACAGTTAACCTTATTTCATGCATGGAATAAAAATATCAAGCCTAATTTGATGGCAAACAATACATTAAAGTATCACCGTATTGATCCGCTATTACGAGACCAGTTAAGAGCAAAGTGGAACCAGCCAACCCTCTGGCCATTTGCTTTGTTGTTATTCTTGATTGTTCTGGCACTGTTGCCAGCAGTCATCATTTACCGGCGGAAAAAATACCAACAGGCTGTGAATACTTGATACTGTTGATTTTGGAAAGCATCCGGTACAATTAAACGCAAAAAATGTCCTATGACTTCAGGCAAGACTTAATCAGGGAGAAAAGCACGTGGATTTGGCTACTTTACTGGGTTTTTTAATTGCCTGGAGTCTTATTATCGCCACTATCGCACTGGGTGCAGCGGCGAGTACATTTATCAATACCCCATCATTTATGATCGTTGTCGGCGGAACCTTTGCGGTTGTAATGATGCGTTTCACGCTGAAACAGTTTATTGGTTCAATGAAAACGGCCACTAAAGCCTTTCTCCATAAATCTGAAGATCCCACGGAAATTATCACCAGTGTTGTGCAATTAGCCAGTATTGCCCGCAAAGAAGGTTTACTGGCTCTGGAAAGACAAGAAGTGAAAAACCCAGCACTGGCCTTAGGTATCCGTATGCTGGTTGATGGGCATGAACCAGCAGTGGTCAGAAAAGCGCTGAATACCGAAATGAATGAAACGGTTAATCGCCACAGCATTGGACAACAGATTTTTCAGCAAATCGGTGATGCCGCACCGGCGATGGGCATGATAGGGACGTTAGTAGGTTTGGTGCAGATGCTGTCGAATATGTCTGATCCGAAATCAATTGGACCAGCAATGGCGATAGCGTTATTGACTACATTATACGGTGCAATGATAGCCAATATGTTTGCTTTACCGGTAGCCGATAAACTGGCTCTTCGCAGTAATGAAGAGTTGATGAACAAAAGTATTATCATCGAGAGTGTGATGGGAATTCAGGAAGGGCAAAACCCGAAAGTATTGGAAGAGTTGTTGAAAAATTATCTTCCGGCTTCCAAGCGGGATGCCGAAGCTCCGGCTCCAGCCGAAGCTTGATCTGCTGAAGACGGCAGAACCTTATGAGTGATACCGAAACGCAGAGTTTCAAAAAGCAACAAAAGAAAGGATTGCCCGCCTATATGGCGACATTTGCCGATTTAATGTCGCTGCTGATGTGTTTCTTCGTGTTATTGCTGTCTTTTGCCGAGATCGATGCCATCAAATATAAAATGGTGGTGTTGTCTCTGGAGAAAGCTTTTGGTGTACAACGCGAGGTTATCGATGAAGCGATCCCCAAGGGCACCAGTATTATCGCGCAGGAATTCAGCCCAGGTGAACCCAAACCCACACCCTTGAATATTGTCCGCCAGGAAACCACTGACGATACCCGCGATGTGTTGAAAATTACGATGGATGCTGAAGCGGTCGCAGAAGCCCAGGCCAAGCAGGTTGCAGAAGAAGTAGAAGAATTCAAACAAGCTCTGGAGTCGGAAATAGAAAGGGGCTTGATAGTTGTCGAAAATCAGCTCAACCGCATTGTTATTCGAATTCGTGAACGCGGTTCTTTTCCTTCAGGTGATGCCACCTTGAATCAGGACTTTATTCCGATCCTGAAAAAAATCAACGAAGTATTAACCCAGACAGATGGTTTAATTGCCGTGGCCGGCCATACCGATAATATTCCAATCAGCACTGCCCGATATCGCTCTAATTGGGAGTTATCAACCTCAAGAGCCACTTCAGTAGTCCATGAATTGCTGAATTACAATACGATCCCTCCCGAGCGATTTGTACTCGAAGGTTATGCTGATACCAAACCTTTAGCCCCGAATGATTCCGCTGCAAATCGGGCCACTAATCGCCGGGTTGAAATTGTTGTATTAAAAGGTTCAATAGATCCAGACTTTACGAAATCTATTGATGAGTTAATTCAACAACATGATGCGATTGAAAGTGAAATTCAACAAGTCCGTTAACCCCCACTAAATTGATAGCAACGAAATATACCACTGCAAACAATGGTATTATTTGCAGGTTTTTGATATCGCTCATTTGCGTGCAATATCATCATGAAAAAAGAATTACAGCAGGTTAAAAACGTTTTAACTGGAAATGACGCCTAAAACAACATAACGAGTCATTAGATAAAACCCTGCGACAAGCAAAATAAGAGGTGAACATGCAAAAAATCTCCGTCGAAACCGGAATAGTGATACCAATGGATCGGCCTAATGTCGACACGGACGCCATCATTCCAAAACAGTTTTTGAAATCGATTAAACGTAGTGGCTTTGGTCCGAATCTGTTTGATGAATGGCGTTATCTTGACCATGGTGAACCGGGACAGGATTGCAGTAATCGTCCGTTGAATCCTGATTTTGAACTTAACCAGCCGCGCTACCAGGGTGGCACTATTCTGCTGGCACGGGAAAACTTCGGTTGTGGTTCGAGTCGTGAACATGCTGTTTGGGCATTGGAAGACTTTGGTATACGGGTGATTATTGCGCCAAGTTTTGCTGATATCTTTTTTAGCAACAGCAGTAAAAATGGCATTCTCACTATCAAGCTTGATGAAAAACAGATTGATACATTATTTGAGCAAGTCGAGGCCACTCCAGGGTATCAGCTGACCGTTGATTTACCGGAGCAAACTATTCTGTTACCGAATGGCGAAAAATTCCCTTTTGAAATTGATAGCTTCAAAAAACATTGTTTGCTTGAAGGACTGGACGATATCGGCCTCACCCTGCAACACACTGATGATATTAAAGCTTACGAGGCCCGTCGTCGCGAACAAGCGCCGTGGCTGTTTTCCTAATTTTAATTATTTATAAGTAATAACATTCATGACAAAGAAAATTGCAGTATTAGCCGGCGATGGAATCGGCCCGGAAATTGTTGCCGAAGCCGTTAAAGTTTTAAATGCTTTTAAACAAGATGGTTTGGACATTGAATTGGAATACGGTTTGATTGGCGGTGCCGCCTATGACGAAACCGGTAGTCCACTTCCTGATGAAACCTTGCAGATGGCTAAACAGGCCGATGCTATTTTATTAGGCGCTGTTGGCGGCTATAAATGGGAATCATTGGACATCAGTGTGCGTCCGGAAAAAGGTTTATTGGGTATTCGCTCACAATTAAACCTTTTTGCTAATTTACGTCCGGCCTTGTTGTATCCACAATTGGCTGATGCGTCGACGTTAAAGCCAGAAGTGGTTGCTGGTCTGGATTTAATGATCGTACGTGAGTTAACCGGTGGTATTTATTTTGGTCAACCAAGAGGTATTCGTGTCTTGGAAAATGGCGAAAAAGAGGGTTACAACACCTTGGTCTATCGTGAGAGTGAAATCAACCGTATCGGTCGCGTGGCATTTGATATTGCTCGTAAGCGCCAAAGCAGAGTTTGCTCTGTTGACAAAGCCAATGTATTGGAATGTACGGAATTATGGCGTGAAACCATGACCACATTGTCTAAAGACTATGCAGATGTCGAGTTAAGTCATATGTATGTCGATAATGCGGCGATGCAGTTGGTTCGGGCACCGAAACAGTTTGACGTGATGGTGACCACCAATATGTTCGGCGATATTCTGTCGGATTGTGCGTCGATGCTGACTGGCTCAATTGGTATGTTGCCATCTGCATCACTGGATGAAAATGGTAAAGGCATGTACGAACCCATTCATGGATCTGCACCGGATATTGCAGGCCAAAATATTGCTAATCCGCTGGCAACCATTCTGTCAGCTGCTATGATGTTACGTTACACGCTTGACCAGCCGGCTTTTGCCGATCGCATTGAAAATGCCGTGAGCAAAGTTTTGGATCAAGGTTTGAGAACAGCAGATATTTTCTCCGCGGGCATGACTCGCGTCAGTACTTCTGAAATGGGCGATGCCGTTGTGGCAGCGCTGTAACAAAAGAATTTAGGTGAATTGTGACTAAACAAATTGATATTGCTGTTGTAGGTGCGACTGGTGCGGTGGGTGAAGCCATGCTGGATATTCTGCATCAACGTAAATTTCCTGTCGGTAAAGTCTATGCGTTAGCCAGCGAGCGTTCGGCAGGTTCAACTGTGCAATTTGGTAACAAGTCATTAATGGTTGAAGACTTGGCAAAATTTGATTTTTCCAAAGTTCAAATCGGTTTATTTTCACCGGGTGCCAGTGTTTCTGAAATTTATGCACCAATAGCCGCTGCTGCCGGTTGTATCGTTATCGATAATACTTCCCAGTTCCGTTATGACGATGATGTGCCGTTAATTGTGCCTGAAGTGAATCCTGACGCGGTTGCAGGCTACAAACAGCGCGGCATTATAGCCAATCCAAATTGCTCAACCATTCAAATGTTAGTGGCGTTAAAACCGATTTACGATGCGGTTGGCATCAAACGCATTAATGTTTGTACTTACCAGGCCGTATCTGGCAGTGGCAAACCGGCAATGGATGAGCTTGCCAAACAAACTGCCGCTTTATTGAATGGTCGTCCGGCTGAACCTGAAGTTTATCCTAAGCAGATCGCTTTTAATGTGATTCCGCAAATCGATGTTTTCATGGAAAACGGTTACACCAAAGAAGAAATGAAAATGGTGTGGGAAACTAAGAAAATCATGGGTGACAACGATATTCAGGTTAATCCTACTGCAGTTCGGGTACCGGTGTTTTTTGGTCACTCAGAAGCCATTCATATCGAAACCCGTGACAAGATTACAGCTGAAAAAGCCAAGCAATTATTGTCAGCATTTGATGGCATTGTGGTCATTGATGAACGTGAAGATGGCGGTTATCCAACCGCAGTCACAGATGCATCTGGCCAGGATCCTGTATATGTAGGACGTATCCGTGAAGATATTTCGCATCCTAACGGCTTGAATTTGTGGGTGGTCGCAGACAATGTCCGTAAAGGGGCAGCACTTAACAGTGTGCAAATTGCTGAGCTTCTGGTAGATAAATACCTCTAGGCATAGCTGCTAATGTCAAGGAAGGGGAGTTAAATGAAACAGAAAACGTTGACCAGTTTGTCGGTAGCCACGGCACTTGGTTTATTAACTCCCCTGCCAAGTTATGCATTTGGACTTGGTCAGATAACCCTTCATTCAGCACTGAATGAACCGTTCAGAGCTGAAATTGCAGTAAATGCATTGAGAGATGACGAGCGCGGTAATCTTGAAGTCAGATTGGCTTCTACTCAGGATTTCGAACGAGCAGGACTGGATCGTAACTTCTTACTTACCCAACTTAAATTTGAGGTGGTTGAAGAGGCGAATTCCACCCGCATAATGGTGACTTCGGATGTGCCAATTAAAGAACCATTTCTGGGTTTTTTATTGGCAGCTACCACCGGGCAGGGTAAATTACTACGTGAATATACTGTTCTGCTGGATCCGCCCAAAGAGTTATATCGTGATCGGTTAAGCAGTGCTCCACAACGTGCGACAGCGACTCCACAAACACAACCTCCTGCAAGCAGTTCTCGTTCACAACCAACGACATGGTCTCCAAACCGTGATGTCAGCTCAGAGTACAAGGTTCAGTCACGCGAAACCCTCTGGAGTATCGCTGAGAGAACCCGACCCTCTGCAGATATTACGATGCAACAGATGATGATTGCCTTGCTGAATGCCAATCCAGGCGCATTCCAGCAGAATAACGTGAATAGTCTGTACGCAGGCAGTACGTTGAGAATTCCTGCAACAGATGAAATCACCCGTTTATCGGCCAGTGCTGCTAAAAATGCGGTTGATCAACAAAATGCAGCTTGGCGAAATCGTAATCGTTCACAGGCCACGGCCACTGCTCCAACAGCAGTAACACCGGTTCAATCAGCACCTGCAAATAACGTAGTACCAGCTGAAACTGACGCTGAATTGGCAAAAGCTGAAATTACTGATACCGAATTGTCCACTACGACTGAAGAACAAGTATCGGCTGATGAAACTGCGCGTTTAAAATTAATTGCTGCGACCGAAGACAGTTTGCTGGATGCTGATCCTGAGATTAATGGCGATCCCGATTTACAACGGATCAGTGAGCAACTAACCCTCGCGCAGGAGGCAATGGAAGCGCAATCTCAGGAAAATATCGATTTTAAAAATCGTATGGATGCGCTGGAACGTCAACTCGATACCATGCGTCGGCTGATTTCTCTTAAAGATGCGGATTTGGCCAGATTGCAAAGTCTGCTGGAACAAGATGAATCTCAAATGGATCTTGCTGCATTGGTCAGCGAGGCCAACGCCATTATTGATAGTGGTTCGACCAATGCTGATACAGATAATGCAGAGCTGTCAGATGCAAACCAATGGGAACCGGTCGCGCTTGATGATCAGGAGCTCTCAGCATCGATGGAGCAAAATAACGAACCAACGACTACTGATATTGAAACACCAGCTGCCGACAATGTTTTGGCACAAGTTGATCCGACTGCTAATGCAGAGGACGACGCTTTAGCAGCGTTAGATTCCGCATCGGCAGAAGTGGATGCGGCAATTGATGAAGCGGCACAAATGCTGGATCTGGAACAGCAGCAAATGGACTCATTATTTCATCGTGTTCAAGCCTTTGTGATGGCACATAAAGTGGAGTCACTATTGGCAATCTTGCTATTGCTACTCCTGGTCTGGATGGTCATTCGTCGCAGTCAACGTGAAGTTAACTGGGATGATGCAGTTAACAAAATAAATAAGAAAAAAACTGTTAAGACAGCACCAGAAATAGCCAGTGTGGCCACCGTCACGCCAGTTGTTAAAGAACCCGAAGATTCAGTCGAAATCAAAACCAAGTCAGTTGATGAGTTGGTTGAACAGGCGGACATGTTTGTTGGTTATGCCGATTATGTACAGGCAGGCAGCGCACTTCAACAAGCTTATCAGCAAGCGCCAGATGACAAGGATATCGCAGCAAAATTAATGTTTGTCTATTACAAACAACAGAAATCTGCTGATTTTATTGCATTACTGAACACTTCAGGAATCAATGAGAATGATCCGCAATGGTCAGAAATTAGAGTTTGGGGCAATCAGTTGCTACCACATAATCCGTTGTTTGCTGAAGCGGCAGAATCATCAGATCAAGCTGAAACAGTTGATGATTTTGCTGAGCAAGATGACGCCGAGTTCAGCATTGAAGAAGATTTTGCTGAAGAAGATGACATTGAAACTTCTGAGGTAGAGGAATCTGATCACATAGAGTTTAATCTGGATGATTACCAAGTTGATTCAACAAAATCATCTCAGGCAGACGAGGTCTATGAACGAGACGAAGAGGATTTGTTACCGTTTGATACCAGTTATTCGTCAGTAGAGCAAAAAGCAGAAACTGAACCGGAATCGGAACAATCGAATATCGAGACTTTTGCTGAAGACGATGATCTGAGAATCGATTTAACTCAGGATAATGTGTTGCAACCAGATTCATCGGCTCCGGAAGTACTGGATTTGAGTATTGATGAGTTAGATGATGAAGCAGATCTGCTTGCAGTAGAAGAAGCTGAAGAGACCTTGCCACTTGATTCTCTGGATTCGGACGAATTGGATTTATCGGCTTTTGAAACCGAAGATGAGTCACCAACAGAAACTGATGATGTTATCGAAGATTATCTGAATCTGGATGGCAGTATTGATGATGAAGAACTGGATTTTGATCTCAGTGATTTCGATTCAATTGATGAAGCTGAAACCAAACTGGAACTGGCTGCGGCCTATTCAGATATGGGTGATCCTGAAGGCGCCAGGGGTATTCTGGAAGAAGTGCTTGAACAGGGTACTGATGAACAGAAAAAACGAGCGCAAGAACTGCTCGACTCACTGCAATAACGAGTTTTTTTGTGAGGTTAGCACTTGGTGTCGAATATGACGGCAGTCGGTTTCATGGCTGGCAGTTTCAACCCGCACAACGCACTGTTCAAGGCGAATTGCAAAAAGCTGTATCGCTAATCGCCAATGCCGAAACCGAAGTATTTGCAGCAGGCCGCACCGATACCGGGGTACATGCTTTAAATCAGGTTGTGCATTTTGATACCAATGCTATTCGTGAGCCACGCAATTGGCTATTGGGGTTAAATTCAAATCTCCCGCATGATGTCAGCGTTAAATGGGTAAAACCAGTACCGGAAGATTTTAATGCCCGATTCAGTGCAATAAAACGTCGTTATCGCTATTTAATCCTCAATCGTGCAGGCCGTTCCAGTGTGCATCACCAACGAATGTGGTGGGTGTATAAACAGCTTGATGAACACAAAATGCAGCTGGCAGCCAATCAGTTACTTGGTCAACATGATTTCTCGGCTTTCAGAGCCCAGGAATGTCAGGCCAAAAGCCCGATAAAAACCTTGGATAAATTAATTGTCACTAGACGCGATGACTGCATTGCTGTTGATGTTGAAGCCAAATCTTTTTTACATCATATGGTGCGTAACTTACTCGGTGTTTTACTCCCGGTGGGTGAAGGCAAACGACCAGTTGAGTGGGCCGGTGAGGTTTTGCAAAGTCAGGATCGTAATATGGCGGGTGTCACTGCTCCGCCACAAGGCCTGTATCTGACCGATGTGATATATCCCGATGAATATTGCCTGCCGACAGTGTCAGGTTTCCCAGTGCTCTGGTAAAGTACTAGGCTGACTTTTACAAAGCTGACAACCCCATATGAGAACCCGCGTTAAAATATGTGGCATTACGCGTCGCCAAGATGCTGAATTTGCTGTAAAAAGCGGGGCGGATGCTATTGGTCTGGTGTTTTACGAACCGAGTCCACGTGCCGTAACAGCTGCTCAGGCGGCGTTAATTACAGCGCAATTACCGCCATTTATCGCTATTGTTGGTTTGTTTGTGAACGCTTCTGCTGAAATGGTACGTCAAACGCTTGAACAGGTTCCATTAAGTTTGTTGCAGTTTCATGGCGATGAAGCTGCCGAATTTTGTGAACAATTCAATATGCCGTATATCAAAGCGGTGCGAATGCAAACAGCGGC
Organism: Methylophaga sp.; assembly: GCF_030651745.1. The sequence goes on along the minus strand of NZ_JAUSCC010000018.1, from coordinate 19,017 downwards.
AGATTTAAAAAAAGCCGATATGCATTACACCAATGCATCGGCATTATTGTTAGATAGCTATCAACATGGTGTGCCGGGCGGAACCGGGCAGACATTTGACTGGTCAATGATTACTGCTATCAGTAAGCCCCTGATATTAGCCGGTGGTTTGACAACAGAAAATGTTGCAGCCGCGATTAAGCAGGTTTCGCCTTATGCAGTGGATGTGAGTGGCGGTGTAGAAGAGTCGAAAGGACTCAAAAGTAATAATAAAATAAGCGCATTCATGCGAGAGGTGGCAAATGCCTGATATACAGATTGATGATTACTTTAAAACTTACCCGGATGAGTCTGGTCATTTTGGCCCATATGGTGGACGTTTTGTAGGCGAAACCCTGATGGGCGCGATTTATGAGCTGGAAGAAGCTTATAAGCAGTACAAAAATGATCCACAGTTTCAAGCGGAGATGGATAAAGATCTGGCTGATTTTGTAGGTCGTCCTTCACCGATTTATCATGCCGAAAACTGGACAAAAAAACTGGGTGGCGCGCAGATCTATTTAAAACGTGAAGATCTCAATCACACTGGTGCGCACAAAGTAAACAACACTATTGGCCAGGCTCTTCTGGCAAAACGTATGGGTAAAACCCGTATTATTGCCGAAACCGGTGCTGGCCAGCATGGCGTTGCTACGGCAACCGTGGCGGCCAGACTGGGAATGGAATGCGTGGTGTATATGGGCGCAGAAGACGTTGCCCGCCAAGCCCAGAATGTTTATCGAATGAAACTGTTAGGTGCAGAAGTTGTGCCGGTTCAGTCCGGTTCCAAAACACTGAAAGATGCGTTAAATGAAGCCTTGCGTGATTGGGTAACCAATGTTGACGATACTTTCTACATTATCGGCACGGTCGCTGGCCCGCATCCGTACCCGGCAATGGTCCGTGACTTTCAATCGGTTATTGGCCGTGAAGCACGTCAACAAATGCTGAATACCACCGGAAAACTTCCAGATGCATTAGTCGCCTGTATTGGCGGTGGTTCCAATGCTATTGGTCTGTTTTATCCATTTATTGAAGATAAAGCAGTGAAGATGATCGGTGTTGAAGGTGCTGGTCATGGTTTGCAAAGTGGACAACATTCAGCACCATTATCAGCCGGTACGCCAGGCATTTTACATGGAAATCGAACTTATCTGATTCAGGATACGGCGGGTCAAATCACCGAAACCCATTCCATTTCAGCCGGTTTGGACTATCCCGGCGTAGGCCCGGAACATGCGTGGTTAAAAGATATTGGCAGAGCACAGTACGTTACCGTGACGGATACCGAAGCCTTAGAGGCTTTCCATGAGTTAACACGTACAGAAGGTATTATCCCGGCATTGGAAACCAGTCATGCTTTGGCGTATGTATCTAAATTAGCACCAACCATGTCGTCAGATCAAAGTATCCTTATAAATGTTTCAGGGCGGGGTGATAAAGACATGCACACGGTTGCGGCCATGGCTGGTCTGAATTTCTGAGGAATACAAAATGAGTCGTATAAGTGAATGTTTTAAAAATCTTCAGGCAGACGGGCAAACTGCACTTATTCCATACGTAACGGCAGGTGATCCTGAACCCTGGGTTACCGTACCGTTAATGCATGCGTTAGTTGAAGCCGGCGCCGATATTATCGAATTGGGCGTACCGTTTTCGGATCCGATGTCTGATGGTCCAGTTATTCAAAAAGCCTGTGAAAGAGCGTTAAAAAATGATGTCACGCTGAATTCTATCCTCGATATGGTTAAGCAATTCAGAGATAAAAATACCCATACCCCAATAGTTTTAATGGGATACGCCAATCCTTTGGAAGCAATGGGCTATCAAAAATTTGCTGAAAAAGCCCAGGCTGCTGGTGTAGATGGTGTGTTAACTGTGGATATGCCGCCAGAAGAATCTGGTGAGTTTAAACAGTTAATGGATAGCCACGATATCGATACCATTTTCTTGGTTGCTCCGACAACTTCTGCCGAACGCATGAAGAAGATCGCTGAATATGCCAAAGGGTTTATTTATTACGTTTCTATCAAAGGTGTGACTGGTGCCGCAGCGTTGGAAATCAATGAAGTAACTGCGAAGCTGGAAGAGATCCGACGCTATACATCTTTACCGGTTGGTGTAGGTTTCGGTATCAGAGATGGTCGTTCTGCTGCTGCTGTAGCACAAGTTGCTGATGCTGTTGTGGTGGGTAGTACCTTGGTGCGTTGCATTGAAGAACATGCCAACCGTCCACAAGAATTACCTGCCGCGGTGGCAAGTTTGTTAGCTGAAATGCGTCATGCAATTAATGCGCGTGATTTAGCCAGCGTCTCGGCTTAACAAAGAGATAAGGTGAAACAATGAGTTGGTTTGAAAGATTATTACCGTCGAAAATTCGCACCAGTGGCCGTAGCCGCTCAGTTCCTGAAGGTGTCTGGTGTAAATGTCCTGAATGTGACAATGTTCTGTACCGTGCCGAACTGGAACGTAACCAGATGGTGTGTCCAAAATGTGATCATCATCAGCGTATCAATGCCCGGGTTCGACTGGAAAACTTTCTGGATGAAGCAAATCGCCAGGAAATCGGTACTGAAGTAAAACCGGTTGATACGCTGAAATTTAAAGACAGTAAACGCTATAAAGACCGCATTACTCAAGCGCAAAAAGCCACCGGTGAAAATGATGCCTTATTAGCGATGCAAGGCACGCTTAAAGGTTTACCTGTTGTGGTAGTCGCGTTTGATTTTGGCTTTATGGGCGGATCAATGGGATCTGTGGTCGGTGAAAAATTTGTGCGTGCAGCTAAGGTTGCATTAGCTAAAAAATTACCATTGATTTGTTTTGCCGCCAGTGGTGGTGCACGTATGCAGGAAGGCCTATTTTCATTGATGCAAATGGCCAAAACCAGTGCCGTATTGTCTCAACTGGAAGATGCCGGTATTCCTTTCATCTCTGTAATGACCGATCCGACCATGGGTGGTGTTTCTGCCAGTTTAGCTATGCTCGGTGATGTTAATGTGGCAGAACCTAAAGCGTTAATCGGCTTTGCTGGCCCACGTGTTATTGAACAAACGGTTCGTGAAAAACTACCCGAAGGTTTCCAGCGTAGTGAGTTTTTGCTGGAACATGGTGCTATCGATATGATTATTGATCGTCGTGAAATGCGCGATCGCCTGAATAATCTGTTGACCATGATGCAAAATCGTATCGCTGTATAAACACAGTTTATGCGATTTGATAGCTTGCCACAGTGGTTGGCATGGCAAGAGCAACTACATTTCACTGAAATAGATCCGGGTCTGGATCGTATTCGCGTGGTATGGCAGAGAATGTATGCCAACAACAAACTGCCATTTCGAGTTGTGACGGTGGCGGGTACCAATGGGAAAGGTTCATCAGTTGCTTTGTTATCGTCGATCCTGTCAGCGGCAGGGTATCGAACAGCCTGTTATACGTCACCGCATTTGTTGCGTTATAACGAACGTATAGTGATTGCTGGTCAACCGGCAAGCGATCAGCAGATTTGTGAAGCCTTTGATCGAATTGATACCGCTCGTGCTGAAGTTTCACTCAGTTATTTTGAATTTGCCACGTTGGCCGCCGCCGATATTTTCTGTCGACAGGATATTGATATTGCCATCCTCGAAGTTGGGATGGGCGGGCGTCTCGACGCTGTCAATCTATTTGATGCGGATATTGCTTTAATTACACCGATTGGCTTGGATCATACCGTCTGGCTCGGAGATACCCGCGAACTGATTGGCATAGAGAAAGCAGGCATTATGCGCGCTCATCATCCGCTAGTTTGCAGTGAGTCGTCACCTCCCTCAACGGTTATCGATATCGCCAAGACATTAGCTGCTCCAGCATATATTGCTGGCAAAGATTTCGTTGCCGAGACCGTGGGCAACCTATGGCATTGGCACAATGCTGATGAACAGTTTAATGAGTTGCCACATCCCGCATTACTTGGCTGTTATCAAATTCAGAACAGTGCAGCCGTATTGCAGGTGATCAGTTTGTTAAAAGCTGCCGGCATGGAAAAGCTTAATGAATCTGTCATTCGTGCTGGCTTACAGCAAGTCAAACTTTCCGGTCGTTTCCAGCTTATAGACGGGCCGGTTACGCATATATTTGATGTAACGCATAATCAGCAAGGTGCTGAAAATCTTGCAAAACTGTTACGGGAGATTCCTTGCCACGGTAAAACCCATGCGGTTATTGCCATGTTGCGGGATAAAGACTGTCGAGCAGTTTTTGATGCTTTGCTGCCGGTAATTGATAATTGGTTTGTTGGCGGTCTAACCGGCAATAGAGGGCAGTCAGCAGATGAGTTGGCCGCGGGCTTACAAGGTAAAATTTCGGATGACAGAGTAGATATCAGTGAAACTGTCGAAGCGGCTTATAATCGTGCTGCCGAAAGTGCTGTTAGCGGTGATCGAATTTTGATTTTTGGTTCATTTCACACTGTCGAAGCGATAATGCGGCATATTCCTGATGTTATAGACCAGCCGTTATCTGTCACCGCCTGATGTGTCTTTATACATTGCCTGAATTTCTTTCTTGAATTTTTCCAGCACCAGCGCGCGTTTTACTTTTAATGTTGGTGTGAGCAAACCATTTTCAATGGTCCAGGGTTCCAACGTCAGATGCACTCGCCGGATTCGCGCATAAGACGGGAATTCGAATAACCACTGTCTCAATAAGCGCACAAAGTGTTGTTTTAATACTTTGCTGCCAAGACTGTCATTTGATAATGGATCGAGACCAAGTTGTTGGGCTATCTGTGGCCATTTTTCACCGTTAATGACCAGTAAAGCCGCTAAATAAGACTGACCTTCTCCTAACACAACAGCTTGTTCAATCAAACCATTGCTGATGATTGCAGCCTCGATATCACCTGGCGGTACTTTTTCACCGTTATTGAGTACCAGGATATCTTTGATTCGCCCAATAATATGAATATGTCCGGTTTCACTGATATGTGCTCTATCACCGGTATGTAGCCAACCGTCAGCATCAATAGTTTGGGCCGTGGCTTTATGATTATTCCAATAGCCGAGCATGTTACCTGGGCCTTTTACTTCCAGCTCTTCATCTTTACCGATCCGCACTTCCACACCCTGTATCGGTCGACCCACACTGGCTGGATCATTACTTGATGGCTCATTAACACTGATAACCGGGCTGGTTTCTGTAAGGCCATAGCCTTGAAGCAAAGTTAAATCCAAACCTATAAACATTTTGGCAGCATAAGCCGGTAAAGCAGCGCCGCCACTGACGGCTAAACGCAAACGCCCGCCCAGACGTTGATGAAATTTGTCGACTACCAGTTTATTTAATAATGGCCATAGCAGCAGCGATGGTGACCAGTGTGCCCGCTTTTGTTGATAGCGAAAGCGTTTCCAGCCAATATTCACGGCAGATTTGAATATAAGCCGACGTAAAGCGTTTGTTTCAGCCAATTGCTTTTGCACACGATCATAGATTCTTTCAAAGATCCTGGGTACCGCGATCATGATAGTCGGTTGCACTTGTCGCATATCATCAGCCAGCAGGGGAATGCTGCGTGAGAAAACTACTTTGGAACCCGCCATCATTGGCAGGTAATAACCACCTGTTCGTTCCAAAGTATGTGATAGCGGTAAAAACGACAAGAAAATATCGTCAGGCAAGATTTCAAAAAACTGCAATGATCCATGTGCCACTGACAGCATATTCTGATGACTCAGCATAACGCCTTTCGAGCGGCCGGTCGTACCGGAGGTATAGATAATAGAGGCTAGTTTATCTGGTGCAGTTGGGCTGATAACAAGTTCAGTATCTGTTTGAACCAACCATTTTTGTAATGTGGTGGATAGCTGATCTTGATTCGCTGACTCTTCATTAACTATAACAATTCGTTTAAGACTATGTTCTTCAGGTAATACGGCTTTAATGGCAGACCATTGTTTGGTGCTATTTACCATCAGTAATCGAACATCAGCATCTTGCAGAATATAGGCGACATTATCAGGTCGATCATCGGGATACAGCGGTACTACTATCAAGCCGAGGCTTAATGCCGCCAGATCGAAAAAAATCCACTCTTTGCTGTTACGCAAGTTGAGTGCAACCCGATCCCCTTTACGCAAATTTTCCTGCTGTAAAGCGTGTTGCCAGAGAGCAACGGCATCGGCAACCTGTTGCCAGCTCAGACTCTGCCAACTTTCGCTGTCACTATCAAAATATCCATAGGCATCATGGTCGGGGCTACGTTTTACTCGTTCACAAAACAGGCCGTAAAGGGTTTGTGCCGCTTCCGGTGAAATGTAATCGTTGCTACTCATGATTAATCAAACAACCAACGTAACTGCACAGCAACAATATCTACTGAATTCTTATATCGGCCAACAAGTTGGTTTCCGTTTGAATCGGTATCATCAATGCTGGTGTCTTTCATGAACATATGCGTATAGGCTGCATCCAGAATAATATTATCGCTGTAGTAGTAACTCGCTCCCAGTGATAACCATGTTCGGTCACTGTCTGGGATGCGGGGAGTGCGTCGCTGCGCATTCGGGACAGGCGTCTCATCATATGCAACGCCCGTACGCCAAGACCAACGTTCATTAGCTTGATATTCTAAGCCTAGACCGTAACGCATCGAATTTTCCCAGTCTTCAGCTTTAACAGAATTCAGTCGATCCACATCTGAGTTGATACGTAATTCTTCAAAGCGACTCCAACGAGTCCAACTGGCATCGGCCATAACAGCCCATCTTGAATTGAGTTGATGATGTAAGGCGATCGAAGCTGATTCAGGCAAGGTTACTCGGCCACTGATCTTACCATCCTGAAAACCAGCAGCTGCTGCCTGGCCACTGACGTTTTGCGGGATACGAAATTCACCGTCACCAGTTAACTCATGGCTTATTTTTGAACGGTAACTTATGCCCAGGCGTGTCGCATCGGTAAATTGATATGTCATGCCAAGGTTATAACCCCAACTCCAATCATCGGCTGTTAAACGAACCCGACCATCGTTTTGTTGCGATGCACCCGTTAAAGCACCGAAATTGGCGGCCTGACTCAATTCCAGATCAATATATTGGAGATTGATACCAAAGCCTAGAGACAGCTTTTCGGTGGTTTTAAATGCGATGCTGGGATTGATATTGATGGTTAATAGATCTGAACGAATAGCATGATAACGACCTTGCCAATTATCGCCATAATCTGTAACCAGGCCAAATGGCGCACCGACTCCAATGCCCACAACTGTAGTGTCATTGAGCGGATGGGCATAATAAAAATTCGGAACCATAGCCAGTTCGCCGGCATTATTGCCATTTCCGCCTGATAATGGTGTGCCATTCGCATTGGAACCGCGGTCTGAAAACTCCGCTCGAGGTGAAATCAGATTAACTCCCATATTCATTTCTTTACGGGACAGATTGGTCAGGCCGGCCGGATTAAAAAAAATGGTGCTGGCGTCATCTGCTACTGCAGTACTGCCTGAAAAGGCGCGACCTAAGCCAGTGACGCTTTGCTCTATTAAAGCATAACCGGCTGCTCCAGCAGAACTACTCGCCGCCCCGAATAAAATATAAAAGCCAAATTGGGTTGAACGAGACAGAGTCATGGCGGCGTTACCTGATGAAAGTTAAATGTATAAGGGGCAAAACTAGCCTATGAGTGAAAATGAAGCAAGTTTGTAATAATTACTTACGTTGAAAAATTAGATCCCAAACACCATGACCCAGACGATGGCCACGTTGTTCAAACTTGGTTAATGGCCGGTATTCGGGGCGGGGGATGTAATCTCCCGTTGTACTGGTATTGCTGAACTCCGAGCTGGCAGACAGATCCTGCAGCATTTGCTCTGCATAATCCTGCCAGTCTGTGGCCATATGCAAAAAACCACCTTGATGAATTTTTTGTGCCAGTATCGACACAAAAGCTGGCTGAATAATTCGGCGTTTATGATGACGTTTTTTATGCCAGGGATCGGGGAAATACAACTGAACCCGTTGCAGCGCATTATCTGCAACCTGATTTTTTAGTAACTCCACCGCATCGGTGCAGGCGACCCGCAGATTGGTCAGATTATTGTCTTCAATAGCTTTTAAAAGTTGACCGACACCAGGACGATGTACTTCCACACCAATAAAGTGGAGTTCAGGTTGTTTTAAAGCCATTTCGACCAGTGATGCGCCATTGCCAAAACCAATTTCAAATACGACAGGTGCATCACGGCCAAACAGACTATACATATCGATTGGCTGACCATCGGCTTCAATGCCAAACTTCGGCCATAAAAGATCTAGAGCTTTTTGCTGACCAGGTGTTAATCGACCTTCACGTTTAACAAAGCTTTTTACCTGACGGAGGCGTTTACCTTCAGTCATTATCTGTACCTTATATTTGTGCGACAAGTCATCAATAAGTCGATGAAAAATAGCGTGACATCATACCGAAGCCATGCTGGAAAATCCTCTTGTAAAAGTTTTTTTCAAGCGCAAATGTGTAATTGAACACATACAAAGTCAGTTGTATTTATCTGTTAAGGCCAGGAATGTTTCCCATCAATATCAAAATTATCCGGCTGTTAACCTTACTGATAATCTGCGATTGGCGAGTATATTGGCTAAAACAGAGAATGAGGTTTGGGTGAATTCGGCGGATACATGCCCATAAACAGTGCGAAAAACACATACAAGGACTATAATGCTCTGTCTGAATATTAGTTCTGATGGATTAACGCTGCTGCAGTCACGTGGCCTCGAATCCCGCTACTTCGACATTTCAAGTAAACGAAAGAGAGACTCAATTATATGGTTCATCCGGTTTTAGACTCGCTCACTAACGAAGTGATCGAACGAAGTAAAAAATCTCGCACGGCTTATCTTGCCCGTGTTGACGAAGCTGCAGGCCAAGGTCCACATCGTTTGACCTTAGGCTGTGGCAATCTGGCACATGGTTTTGCTGCCTGTGCTGCAACAGAAAAAAGTGATTTGGCTGGTGATAAAAAAGCCAATATCGGGATTATTTCTGCATACAACGACATGTTGTCTGCGCATGAGCCTTACAAAGATTTCCCACCATTAATCAAAGAAGCCGCGAAACAAGCCGGTGGTATTGCACAGTTTGCCGGTGGCGTACCCGCCATGTGTGATGGCATTACCCAAGGTTATCCTGGTATGGACTTATCTTTGTTCAGTCGTGATGTCATTGCCATGGCCACAGCTGTTGGTCTAAGCCATAACATGTTTGACGCAGCCATGATGCTGGGTGTGTGTGACAAGATTGTTCCAGGTTTATTGATTGGTGCTCTGAGTTTTGGTCATTTACCGACCATTTTTGTACCTGCAGGCCCAATGCCTAGCGGCTTGCCGAATAAAGAAAAAGTCCGTATTCGTCAACTGTTTGCTGAAGGCAAAGTCGGTCGTGAAGAACTGCTTAAAGCTGAATCAGAGTCTTACCATAGCCCTGGTACCTGTACCTTCTATGGTACGGCTAACAGCAACCAGATGATGGTTGAAATCATGGGACTGCATTTACCTGGCGGAACATTTATTAACCCGAATACGCCGTTGCGTGACGAATTAACCAAAGAAGCGGCTCGCCAGGTGTTGAAATTCACCGCCATGGGTAACGACTACCGTCCTATCGGTCATATGATCGATGAGAAAGCCATTCTGAACGCTATTATCGGTCTGCTGGCAACCGGTGGTTCAACTAACCATACTATGCATATAGTTGCTGTGGCTCGGGCAGCCGGTATCATGATCAACTGGGATGACTTCGATCGTTTATCGCACATTGTTCCGCTATTAAGCCGCGTATATCCAAACGGCAGTGCCGATGTGAATCACTTCCAGGCGGCTGGTGGTATGGGCGTGTTGATTCAGGAATTAATATCAAATGGTTTATTGCACGAAGATATTATTACTGTTGGCAATGAAAAAGGCTTGAAGCAATACAGCCAGGAACCAAAATTAATCGATGGCAAACTGATTTGGCAGGAAGGTCCTAAAGAATCGTTAGATAAAGAGGTTATTGGTTCTGTAGCTGAGCCATTTGCTAAATCAGGTGGCGTACATCTTATCCAAGGTAATCTTGGTCGTGGTGTTTCCAAAGTCTCTGCAGTAGATGTTCAGCATCGTGTAGTTGAAGCCCCTGCTATGGTATTTGATGATCAAGACGATGCAGTTGCCGCATTCAAAAATGGCGAGTTAGAAAAAGACGTTATTGTGGTTTTACGCTTCCAAGGACCAAAATCCAATGGTATGCCGGAATTACATAAACTCAGTTCGCCTCTTGGTGTACTTCAAGATCGTGGCTTCAAAGTTGCTCTGGTCACTGATGGCCGTATGTCTGGTGCTTCAGGTAAAGTACCATCTGCAATTCAAATGTGTCCGGAGTCGGCTGATGGTGGCCCGCTCACCAGAATTAAAGATGGCGATATCATCCATCTTGATACCGAAAAAGGCATTATGAATGTGCTGGTTGATGAAGCTGAGTTTAATGCCCGTTTGTCGTGCATGATGGCTAATACCGAACATCATTATGGCAGTGGTCGCGAACTGTTTGACAGCTTCCGGGCTGGCGTTTCTTCAGCTGAAGAAGGTGCCATCAATATGTTCAACGTTGAATAAACTATCACCAGAAATTAGGGATATCTTTTTATATGAGCAAAACGATTCACGAAATTATGCAAATCTCACCGATTGTTCCGGTGATGGTCATCAACAATGTTGAACATGCAGTTCCTTTAGCCCAGGCGCTGGTTAAAGGTGGTCTGAAAGTACTGGAAATTACCTTACGTACGGACGCAGCACTGGAATCCATTCGTCGTATTAAAGCTGAAGTACCTGATGCAATTGTCGGTGCCGGTACTATTATCAACATCGAAACCTTAAATGCAGCGATCGATGCCGGCGCGGAATTTATTGTCAGCCCGGGCACAACCGATACTTTGATTGAAGCAGCGTTAAAAACTGGTGTGCCGTTGTTACCAGGTGTGGCCAATCCAAGTGAAGCCATGCGTTTACTGGAGCGTGGTATTACTGCAATGAAATTCTTCCCTGCTGAAGCTGCGGGCGGTGTACCGATGTTGAAATCAATTGGTGCGCCGATCCCACAAATTCTGTTCTGCCCAACCGGCGGTGTCAGTCAGAAGAACGTGAAAAACTATTACAGCTTGCCAAATGTTGGCTGTGTAGGCGGTTCATGGATGTGCGCAGCAAATCTGGTGGAAGCAGAAAACTGGGATGAAATTACCCGTTTGGCTGCTGAAGCGATTGAGCTTGCCACCAACTAAAAAAGTACAAGTTTGATAATTAAAACCGGGTTAGTTAACTAACCCGGTTTTTTTATGTCTTTAGATAATGATCCCACGTTGCAGCCAGTCTTCAATCAACTGTCTTGCTCCTTGTAAAACAATTTCGGGCTGTGGGTGCTGCAACACTTCAGTAATCGCTTGTGCGGCCTGTTGACCAGTCTGTCCACTTTCCAGTAAATCAAGCAAGCGGGCACTGACCGGATTCAATTCAATAAACTTCACCTGATCTTCAGCATTGCGATACAGCAGCAGGAAGAAAGGTATTTCAGCCGGCTTGTCCGGCAGATTATCCGGAGCGATTTGGTGTACCGGATAATCATAAGCAAAGCGCCAAGCTAATGGCGACGGATGCAATACGAGCTGTAAAACATCCTGTTGTTGGCTGACTTCACGTTGAACAAAATCCGCACTGGCAATACCTAATGCCAATTCAGCCCATTCATAATGCGCGAGTTCAGCAACAAACGGCATGTTTTGATATTGCTGCGGATGATCTTCCAGGTAACTGACAAATTCGCGGGCAATATCATTAAATAAAGGTGATTTGCAGCGATGCTGACGAATAAAATCTGCCGCCAGGTTGTGCCAGGCTGTTTCTCCGAGAATTTGCTTTAATACCGGACAGGCACTGCTTAAAAAACTTTCAATATTGTTATAAATCAGTCGTCGATATATTGCCATGCGTCGTGATTCAACATCGGCAGGTTCGGCAACTGCTTTGGGATCACGCAGATGTGCGGTGAATTGCTGCTGGGTTTGCTTGAAATCAGGCGCTTGCGACATGTTCATGCTGAAACTGTGATTGGATAGAGCGGATCTGGCCGACTTCATCAAATAAGGCGTCGAGCGAAGGGATATTAAAATCGCGTTCCAGTAAGGTGGGGATAACGCCATGTTGCTGGTAAGTGTCATGTAACAATTGCCAGACTGGATCAATCACATCCGCGCCATGGGTATCGATGATTAAATCTTCTGCTTCATTGTAGTGACCCGCGATATGCAGATAGGCAATGCGCTTGCTGTTAATCGAATCAATATAGGTTTTGGCATCATAGCCGTGGTTAATGCTGTTCACATAGACGTTATTCACATCAAGTAAAAGTTCACAGTCAGCACGATCCATGATCGCATTGAGAAATTCGATTTCGTCGATCTGCTGTCCCGGAGCTGCATAATATGAAACATTTTCGAGCACCAGTCGCCGTTGCAAAATGTCCTGTACCCGGCTGATGCGGTCAGCAACATGTACCACAGCTTCTTCGGTAAACGGTATCGGCATTAAATCGTAGAGATGGCCTTCATCGCTGCAATAGCTCAAATGTTCGCTGTATAAACGAACATTATGTTGATCGAGAAATTGCTTAACACGTTTTACAAACGCTTCATCCAGCGGGGCAGGGCTGCCAATAGAAAGTGAGAGCCCATGGCATAACATCGGAAAACGCTCACTGAATGCACGTAGTTTCTTGCCGAGTCGACCGCCCATTTCCATCCAGTTTTCCGGTGCGACCTCAATAAAGTCGATGGGCGGTTGATCCAACTGCATGATCTCGTCGATAAAGCTGCGTCTCAGACCTAGACCAGCTCCTTCAACGACATAACCTTGTGTTCTCATGCTGTTACTCTTTTACCTTGCGATAATACACAGACGTCTTCAGGCGCAATTTGTTACAGCTAAAAATGGCTAAAACGTTCAAGGCTCTTTTGGAATCTCGAACATTGAGCGATCAACACCGACATTGCCGGTCTTGGCATCGTATAAATATACGACTGCTTTGTAATGTCCTGGCTCAGTTATCGTAGTTTTGCCGCTGAACATGCCAGTCGGGCCAGTAAAATCCAACGTGACTTCATCTATATTTTTATCATCACGCATGATAATGGCTTTCGCTTCGTAGTTATTGGCCTGCCAGAGGCCATCTTTGGTGATTGGACAACCGCACAGCAACGATGCTTTGGTGTAAATATCTACTTGTCCACCTTCCAACACACGGGTCCAGGCATCGACGATAAAGCCGGTCATGGTGATAATAATGCCATCGCCTAAAATATCTTTGCCGGGCACCACCCAGCTAGTGACGCTGGCTTCCTGATAGGCTTGTTGATAGCCATAGGGGCCGATCAGTTTAAAGCGCAATAATCGGGGCGCATCGATATTAACGTTAGCTAAAAATCCTGCAGTTTTATCATCTGCTTGTGGTTCGCCGCGTTTTAAAGGATTTTCCATTAACACCGCGGTATCACCGGTACCACCGTTTATCCAACCCTGATCAAGAATTTCACTGGTTTCGGCATCTTCTACAATGACGCGAATGCCACCCACACTGGTGCCAATAAATTTAGAATCGACGGCTTTAGCGCGAACCATGATCTGTGTATCAGCCGCAATGGCGGACAAACTTATCATCATCAATGCAACGATTACCCAAAAACGTGTGTACATGTCTTTCCCCCTCCCAGACTTATATTTTTATGAGTATTTATTCAGTATCACTTGATGCAGCACACCATGCATCATAGCCTCCAATCATCGAATACACATTGGTATAGCCAAGTTGCTGCATAGTTGCCGCTGCCAAAGCACTACGGCCACCAGATTTGCAATACACCACAACAGGTTGCGTTTTATCCTGTAAGTCTGGATGACTTTCAACAGAAAACTCCAACATGCCGCGAGGAATATGTCTGGTATTAGCAATATGGCCTTTAGCGAATTCATCAGGCTCACGAACATCCAGCGCGATACTGTCATCATTCAGCATTTGTTGGGCCTGCGATACACTGATTTCCTGTATTGCTGCTTTTGCCGCCTGAACCAGATCCATTGCTGTTTTTGCCATGCCATGCTCCTAAGATAGTAAAAGTTGTGACCATAGTAATCATTAATAGTTGTCGAATAAACCAACAATATTAGTATTTGCTTGATAACCAATATACAACCAGCACTGTTACAATGTTTTACCTGACATCTGTTAACCCTGCTGACCAGTAACTTCTGCCTGAGTTATTCAATTACTCACGGCTTAATTCATACGTTTTATCAGCACCTGAGACGATTATGCTGGCTTATATTATCCGCCGTATTTTGTATGCTTTTCCCATTTTGCTTGGCGTCAATGCGCTGACCTTTGCGTTATTTTTTATGGTGAATACACCAGATGATATGGCGCGGATGCAATTGGGTGAGCGTTATATTACTGAGCAGGCCATTACCACCTGGAAACAGGAACGCGGCTATGACCGGGATTTGTTATGGAATAACTCGGCCGAAGGTCACGAAAAGTTCACCGATACCATTTTCTTTGATAAATCATTGGCTCTTTTCAGTTTCCAATTCGGTCAGGCAGATGATGGCCGCGATATTGGACAAGATATCAAAACCCGGATGTGGCCCAGTCTGGCTATTGCCATTCCGGTATTTGTGGTCGGCTTGCTGGTAAATATTACTTTTGCTTTGATGATGGTGTTTTTTCGAGCAACCTACGTGGATCTTGGCGGGGTAGTGCTGTGTGTGGTTTTAATGTCGATTTCCAGTCTGTTTTATATCATTGCCGGGCAGTTCTTAGTCGGCAAAGTTATGCAGTTGGTGCCGATATCCGGCTTCGGTGAAGGTCTTAATACTCTCAAATTTCTGCTATTGCCGGTCGCCATTGGTATTGTTTCCGGTATAGGTTCGGGCTCACGTTGGTATCGCACTTTGTTTCTGGAGGAAATCTCCAAGGATTATGTGCGGACTGCCAGAGCCAAAGGTTTATCGGAAGTACGTGTGCTGTTTCAGCATGTATTGAAGAACGCGATGATTCCGATATTGACCGGTGCCGTGGTGGTTATACCGACTTTGTTTATGGGCAGCCTGATCCTGGAATCGTTCTTTGGTATTCCCGGCCTTGGCAGCTACACCATCGATGCGATACATGCACAGGATTTTGCCATTGTGCGGGCGATGGTTTTCCTTGGCTCGGTCTTGTATATCGTCGGCTTATTGTTGACCGATATTTCTTACACCTTTGTTGATCCACGAGTACGCATGGATGGTTGATTCAAAAATTGATCTACGCACTCGGGCATTACAATGCTTGCTCATCGATAATGCAGCTGAGAAAGCCCAGCAAACCCGGCAACTTGCAGCAGAATGCTATGAGCATGGTTACAGCATTATTCATCAGCCACTGCCTGTCCCTGTCAATCCGGGTCGTCCGGATAAACCGCAACTGGTTCCGCCCCGCGATTTACCTCGCCGTCGTAATAATCAACAAACCGGCCACACCACGCTGATTCATGCCATTTGCCATATCGAGTTTAATGCGATTAATTTGGCGCTGGATGCTATTGCCCGATTTCCCAATATGCCGGAGGATTACTATCGTGACTGGTTGCAAGTCGCTGATGATGAAGCCAAGCATTTTTCGATGTTGTCAGCCCATTTGCAGCAGGCAGGTTATCACTATGGCGATTTCCCGGCCCATGATGGCTTATGGGAAATGGCGCGTAAAACACATCATGATCCATTGATTCGCATGGCATTAGTACCAAGAGTATTGGAGGCGAGGGGACTGGATGTCACACCGGGTATGATGAATAAATTACGTGCTAGTGGTGATTTGGCTGCGGTGGAAATTCTTGAAGTGATTTTGCGTGAAGAAATAGGTCATGTATCAATCGGTACACGCTGGTTTAATTATCTTTGTGAACAACGCGAGCTAGAGCCGACATCGACTTTCACTACGTTATTAACAACCTATTTCAATGGTGAAATTCGCGGGCCATTTCATATTGAAGCCCGCAAACAAGCGGGCTTTACTGATGCAGAACTGGAGTGGTTAGGTTCTGCTGAGCAGAATTAATCATTAGCGGCTTCGGCTTCAGCGGCAGGTTTCTTTCTCTTTTCCATCTCGGCTTTTTGCCGACGTGATTCTTTGGGATCAGCAATCAACGGACGATAAATCTCAATGCGGTCTTTATGACTGAGTGTGGCATCCATTTTACAGATCTTGCCGAAAATGCCGACCTTATCCGTATCCAGGTTGATTTGCGGATAGCGCTCTAAAATCCCGGAGCGTTTAACAGCCTGTTCAACAGAAGTATTGTCCGGGACTTCCAATGACAAAATGACTTGCTCATCGGGCAGGGCATATGCCACTTCAACAGTAATCAATTTAGCGTTAGCGGGATCCATAAATTTCCTTGGCACGAATACAGAAAGCTTCAACCAGTGAGCCGGATATTTGCGTGAACACTGGGCCTAACGCCAAATCCAGCAAACGGGTGGAGAATTCAAAATCCATATCCAGCTGTACCCGGCATCCCTCGTTGTCACCAATCGGACTGAATTGCCAGAAACCTTCTAGATGACGGAATGGGCCATCAATCAGCTCAATACGAATAGATTCACCATGCTGCAAGGTATTGCGGGTGGAGAATTCGTGGTGAATGCCGCCTTTGGCAATATCCAGTGTGGCGCAGACAACCTTATCGTTTTTACTGATAATTTTACTGCCACGACACCAGGGCAGAAAACTCGGATAGGCCTCTACATCATTGACCAGATCAAACATCTGGTCCGGCGTATACATTACTAGCGAACTGCGGGTAATAGTCGTCATTTAGTGTTTACGTTGACCTCAAATGAAAATAATCAAAAGATGAAATCCAATACACCCGTTAAACTTACAAACACGACAAAAATCGCTATTGGCGTGACATACCGAACCAAAAAGCGCCATTCGTGATAAATCAGGTTGGATTTAATCCCCAGCTCTTCCTGAGTACTGCGTTGCGACATGATCCATCCGGCAAAGATTGCAATCAGCATGCCGCCCAAAGGCAACATGATATTGGCAGTAAGATAATCCAGCAACTCAAAGGCTGTCATATCCAGCCAAGTCCAGTCCTTCAGAACGTTAAATGAGAACAAACTTAGCAGGCCCAGTAACCAGACCAATATACCCACCCAGATGCAGGCATTAAGCCGTTTTATCTCAAAGTTTTCTACCAGCCAGGTCACCACGGGTTCGACCAGGGCTATCGCTGAACTTAATGCTGCAAATACCAACAGTAAAAAAAACATAGCACCGAAAAATGCGCCATTATCCATATGGCCAAAGGCAATCGGCAGGGTTTCAAATATTAAACTGGGTCCGGCACCTGGCGCCATGTTATTAGCAAACACCAACGGGAAAATCGCCAAACCAGCCAGAATCGCGACCGCCGTATCCATAAAAGAAATCGCCAGCGTCACTTTAAAGATAGAGGTCCTTTTTGGCAGGTAAGAACCATAAACCATGATTGCTCCCATGCCCAGACTCAAGGTGAAAAACGCATGGCCCATTGCCGTCAGAACGCCTTCATTGGTCAGTTTGGAAAAATCCGGTTTAAATAAAAAACGCACGGCCTGATCAAAATATTCACCGGTCTGATAGGCATAAACGACCAAAACTATCAGGATCAGAAATAATGCTGGCATTAAAAACCGTACCGATTTTTCCAAGCCACGTTGCACACCACGACTGACAATCAACATCGTCAACATCATAAAAATGGTATGCCAGGCTAAAAGCTTCTCAGGATCTTTAACCAAGGCTAAATGTAGATTTCGTGCACCATCCGGAGTTACACCTTCAAATACACCGAACAATAACCGCGGGACATAGGCCATTGCCTGACCGGCAATCACACTGTAATAAGAAAGAATTAAAAAACCGGCTAATACGCCGCCAAAACCAAGATATTTCCAGAGGGGAGAGGCTTTTTCTTCTTCGGCCAGACTGGCCAGACTGTTAAAAGGATTTTGCCGGCCGCGTCGGCCAATCAGAATTTCCGCCATCATGATCGGAACACCGATGGCAAAGATACAGGCAAGATAAATCAGAACAAACGCACCGCCGCCATATTCACCAGCAATATAGGGAAATTTCCAGATATTCCCTAGGCCCACGGCTGCGCCAGTGGCAGCAAGAATAAAGGCCCAGCGTGACGTCCACTCGCCATGAACCGACTTTAACGGTCTATCCATATCTCACTCATTTGAATAAATAGCCTCGATTCTGGGCGAATTTCCTAAAATGCTCAAGCCAAGCAGCAATACGCACATGTATAATGCCGCGATGGCCACAAAGAATAAACCTCAACAAACCGACAATACTATCGCCCGTAACCGGAAAGCGCGTCATGAATTTTTTATAGAAGAAAAATTCGAGGCGGGTTTGGTGCTGGAAGGATGGGAAGTGAAAAGCTTACGTGAAGGCAAAGCTCAGCTGAGTGACAGCTATGTTTTGATCCGTAATGGCGAAGCCTGGTTAGCCAATGCGTTGATCACCGCTTTGAAAACCGCTTCTACTCATATCGTTCCGCAGCCACAACGTGACCGAAAATTGCTGCTAAATCGTAACGAGTTAAATAAGCTGATTGGTGCAGTTGAACGCAAAGGTTACACCTTGATCCCGCTTAACATGTACTGGAAGCGGGGCAAAGCCAAGATCGAAATCGCCTTGGCAAAAGGTAAGCAAATGCACGACAAACGCGCCACCATGAAAGAGCGTGACTGGCAACGTGATAAAGAGCGGTTATTTAAAAATATTTAATTATCGCAACAAGGAACTGTTGAATTCCGTATAATGTCTGACGTACTACAAACCTTTGGGGGCGACCTGGCTTCGACGTGGGTTACGAAACCTAAGGTGCATGCCGAGAAC
>NZ_JAUSCC010000143.1 GCF_030651745.1 Methylophaga sp. | reverse complement strand
TGCGGAGCAGTTGACAGCGATCCAGCGCTGGTACCGAATCTTGAGTTTAGCGCTGGTTAAGTATCTCAAGGGGCGTCAATTGCAGTCGCCGGAATGCCTGTCAGCGCCTGCTTAGTGGATTCAACCGCTCTTTTTAGGATTTTAGGCGTGACTTCGATATCACACCCGAACGATGTACAGATTATCCAGATACAGACCCCGACGACGCGCAGTTGAACACAGTCCTCGGCCCCGACTGAAGCGGTGATTAGCAGACTCAGGGTTAAGCCCAACAACAGCCCACGCCGTTTGCCTAAACCGGACGGCATCAGCGGGCTCCGCCGGGCTGAAGGGATTTTTGCCACTGCCGATACCGCAGCAGCGCCTGATGCAAATCGGTGACTCCATACACCACGGCCCTGCCCTGCTCAAAGACGACGGCAGGGTAACGGTCGAGCCGGTACTGGGTGGCCAGCGACAGGCCTTGGTAGGCGGTCAACAACTGCTGATGCAGGGACTGGGGGCCGCGGGCTTGGAGTTGCTGTTCCAACTGCTGTTGGGCCGCTGCCTGATGGGCCGGTAAGTGTTGACTCAAGCGCGCAAGCACGTGCCGCGGAGCATCCAGATTGTACTGTTGGACGGCGTAACCCTGTTGCAGCAGGCTTTCAGTGCCGGTGATGACCTCGGCATCGCTGTGGATGACCTCAATGACCGGAGGCTGCTGAGGCAGAGGCGCTGATTGAGCCGGCTGAGCAGACTGAGCGATCGCAGGCAATAAAGCCGTCAACAGGAAGCCCACAGTAAAGACTTGGGCAGGCTTTAACAGAGCGAGCGTTAAGCTGTTCATGAAGTTCCTCCACGCTTGCGACTGAGTTCTTCAGCCATGACGCTAACTGCCTCCAGTTCCGAACAACCACGTTCCTGCATGATCTGATGGCGCCGGGCTTTTTCATCTTTCTCGGTCATGGCCAGAGCCAGCGCCAACGGCGGCGGCACGTTCCTGAACAGCAAGGCCCGTTCGTCGGTAAGCACGACGCCTTCGGTATACTGCTTGGGGGATTTTCGGGTCGCCAGCAACAGGGCTTTTTGTTCGGCACTGAGCTCCTTGAAACGGGCAATCTGCTCAACTTCTTCTTTGGGCATGACCAGACACAGCCACCATTCCAGCATGTTGAGCATGCGTTTACTGGCATTGGGGAAATCTTCAAGGTTTTGCGTGGCGATCCAGAACCAGGCGCCGAGTTTGCGCCACATTTTGACGATCTTGATGACATACGGCGACAACAACGGATTGGTGGTGATGATGTGGCCTTCATCGGTGATCACCAGGGTGGGCCGGGCATCGTTCTGCTGGCGCTCGACCCGGTCATGGATGTGATTCATCAGGCCGATATAGGCCACTGTCAACTGATCTTCATACCCTTCCCGGGCCAGTATGCCCATATCGACAATGGTGACATCGACAGCGGGCCAGCGGCTGCCGGGCCGGTTAAAAAAGTGTCCGGCCAGGCCGTTACAAAACAGGCTCATGCCATCGGCCATCTCCACGGCCCGCTCCTGGCGCCGTTCCGATAAGCCGGGTAAGCGGCGCAGCGCTTGCGCCACATCCTCGGTCAACACCTGGTCGCCGCCGGCCTCGAACACCGTTTGCGCGGCCAGTAACAGGGCATTGCGGATCATCAGCCGATCGGCCCGGGTCATCCGATCGTCTTCGCGTTTATCGCCGCCGGTGATCATGATCCGCGCCGCGATTTCCATTTCGCCGAGTAAATCCCGGTTCTCATCGGCGTTATCGCGTTCTTCTTCCGCATCACCGGTGTCACTCGCCGGATGTGTCTCATCAGCGCCTACCGTCCAGTCATCCAGCAGATCCGTTTCGTCCTGAAAGCGAAAGCCTTCCCCTTTGCGCAACGGATCATCGAGCAGTTTCAAGGCGTCACTGAACGGCGGCAGACTGACGTCGGAATTAGGTGCCAAGGTCACCTGATTGAGGCTGACGCCGTGGGCTTGCAGGTACTGCCCCAGTAAGCCAAAGGAGTTCCCCACTTCGATGATAAACACCCGGGGCCGGTAGAGGGCCATCATGTGCAGCAGTAAATACACCAGGGTGGCGGATTTTCCGGCCCCGGTCGGGCCGATGATCAGGGCATGACCGTTCTTCTTCCGGTCGTCACTGTGTAAAGGATCAAACAGTAACGGTTCGGCGCCGCGGTTAAAAAACACGATGCCCGGATGCCCGGTACCGGTAGCGCGGCCATAGACCGGTGCCAAATTGGCGGCCTGTTGGGAGAACAGTAAGCGGGAACGCCGCGCTTCGCGCTGATCGTGTTCGGCACTGTACGCCATCGGCAGGTTGCGCAGGTAACTGTCCAGGGCCAGCAGGTCGTCTTGGGCACGGATCGGGTGCAGGCCGTTGGCCAGTAATAAGGAAGTGACTTGATTGCTGCGGCGATGCAAACTGGGTTCATCGTCGCCGCGCACATAAAAGGCCAGTTGGACCGGATACAGTTTGTTGTTCTTGGCGATTTCCATCTGGGCCTGGCCGGCATCACGGGCGGCCAGTTGCGCTTCCGGGTAATCTCCGACCGCGCCGCGTTGCACCTGGGCCAGGTGCCTGCGCACCGCATCCTGGGCTTTGATGGTGATCGTCATGGCCAGCACGGTGTTTTCGGGCAGCCGGTCGAACAGGGCAAAGCGGTGTTCGCCGACCTGCCGTTCGGCACCGAACAAGCCGATCGGCGGCATTTTGCGCAAAGCCTGTACGCTGATGACCTGATGCGGCAGGCCGTCAAACCACCACAGGCCGCGTTGGGCATCGGAATGCGGCATGCCGAGCATCAGCGACTCGCTAAAGTCATGACCGAAAGGCATGTCTTGATCACCGGGATAAGGTGCCTGGCTCAACAAGGTGTCGGTAGTGCCGGTCGGAGGCTTGGGATTGAACCAGCGAAACAGCCAGTCATAGAGCGCCTGCCCGCCGCAGCGGATAGCGGGGATCCCGGCCGTCGCCAAGGCAGTGGTGAATTTGCCGGCCACCTCGTTGAGTTCCGCTTCGGGTGACGGGTGATCATAATCATAGGCCAGCTGACTGAAGGGGCGGCGCCGGTACAGGGTCGCTCGCACCGTCCGGGTTTGGCCGCGCCAGGGACCGCCGGTCACCAGCTTGTCTTCAAACAGGCCGCCGCTGCGCGAGATGGTGGCCAGATGCCGGGATAAAACCGTAAAGTAAGCCTCGCTCAAGGCACTGCCTCGTGCCCGTGGCTGGGCATAACGGCGGATCGCCTCACTGAGATAACTCAGATTCGGCTCATCCTGAACATACCACTGCACGATCCAGGGATGGTCAACTTCCTCGGGCAGCGAGATCAGGGCGCTGTGCAGCTTATCGCGCAGTTCGCTTAAAAAGTCCTCCGTGCGGGCTTCCGAACTCACGGTCATAATCTTGAACAACGCCCCGACACTGTAGCCGTCATCCAGTAAAAAACACTGCGAGGACGGATCGTATTCCAGCCAGGGTAACAGATTGGTAAACGAGCACGGCCGTTCATACGCTTGGCGCAGGCGTTCCCGGGTTGGTGGATGGTCGGTGCTCCGGCGTTGCTGAGGAATCGCCTCACGCTGAGACCGGATAAGCAAGCGTCGAAAGGCAACCATCAGTACCCGGCCTCCGGCTCGCCCGGCAACGCAAACTCGATGCTCTGATATAAACTGAAGGCGGTTGCATAGCCGGGCACCGGATGCTTTTCAACCGGGCTCAGATGCGCAAAGACATAGAGCACCAAGGTCGGGTTTTTTAAGCGCGGAAAGACGGTCTGCAGATCATTCATCACGTCATCGCTGTAGGTCGGGTTCATTTGCGGTTGAGCGTTGATCTCTGAATCTCGTTCTGAAGGCCGGTAAGGCTTGATTGAGGCATTAAGAACGGCGGGGCTGGACGGGGCTTCACTGCCTGATGCGGATGAAGCGTTCAGATCACCGCCGGAAAAATGCCGTTGATAGACTTCTTTCATGGTCGGACCCGCCTGAGGCAGAATGCGGTCTTTATCGCCGGTTGCACAACCGGTGAGTAAACCGATACTTAACATGACCGCAGTCAACAGGGCATAAACTCTCCCGGTTGGCGCGTCGGTCACTCTCTGTGTCAGGCTGGAACTCGTCCTTGCGCCCTTGTATCCAGCGCGTCGCTGTCTACTCATTATCCCGTTGGATACCCTTTGTCTAATCCAGCTCATCGTCCACCTCGTTGTCAGCCACGTCATAGTGGGTTTTGCGCCCCTTCGGTTCATAATCGATCGGCAGTGCCACATCGATGTGGATCGCCAGTTCCGAGCCGGTATCGACATACACCACATCAAATGCTTGCGCCGCCCGTTCGCGTAAGTAGTCACTGACTTCCGAAGCGCCGCCGGCCAAGGCCTGACCGCCGGCGAACTGAGCCGCATCGCCGGTGATGACTGAAGTCGCCACCCCTTGTGCCGCCGAGACAGTGTTGGTGACCTGGCTTTGACTGAAGGCACCGGCTGCCGCTTCCGCAGCGGCGGCCAAGATGCGGCCGGACAAATAGCTGGCGGCATTGCTGATCCGGGTGCCGGTGACACAGGGAATGCCGCGCCGGTCGGAGATCCAACCCAGGGCACGGGGTTGATTATCCGATGCGGTGCCGACTGGTTGTTGGTTGTTCTGGCCCAGGCTGTTGTCATCCGAGGCTAAGGTTCGGATGGTGCCGTCGGCAAACACGTAAGTCACGGCGTGAACCTGCCCGCGCACACAGGCTAAGGTCCAGTCGCCGGAGGCCTTGCCGCTGAAGATGACGCCATCGAGTCCCGGCATTTCGATGCCGTTGGCGGCCAGGTTTTCACGGCCGACGATGACTTTGAACGGAAACGGATCTTCAATCGCGCCTTTGATCGGGATTCTGCCAATCAGGGCCGTCATGCCCGTGGCACCGATCAAGGTGGCATTACGCGGGACGGTATAGACCGGCCGGTCGGCTTCGGTCAGCCCGTTTGCGGTTTCAGTGAGGTACTGTTCGGCGGTGTCGGCAGCGGTTGAGCCGTCACCGAGTAACGACTGCGCGGCTGGGGTCGGCTTTGGGAACACCGCCTGGCCGTTGCCATCGGTTGCGGTACCGAGGGGTTCGATCCAGATCAATGCGGCATCGGGTGGCTTGAGCGTATCGTTAGCCTCGATGCCGAAACCGATCGGAATGTCGCTGCCGGTTTCGGGCGAGGGCCGGTTTGGGGCGGCACTCAGTTCATCGAGCCGGTTTTTGAAAACATCGACTTGCTGAGCCAGTTGGCTGACCGCATTCGCTGCTTGTTGTTGGGCATCTTGGGCCAGTTGGGTCTGTAGATCGGCTTTGACCCGGGTTTCGATTTCATCGCGCTGTTTGAGCAAGGCGTCATTCTGCATCTGCAGTTTTTCGCTTTCGCTCTTGATGGCCGCAACTTCGGCCGTCAAAGTCCGGATGGTATCGGCCGGGGAATCCACATCGGGACTGCCGGCCACCGGCACGGTAGCAAGGTGAACATCTGCCGGGCTTTGCCTGAAGGTTTTAACGGTGACCACGACCAGGATCAACACAATGATGCCGGCAAGCATCGGAACCAGCCGATTTGCGCCCATCTCACAGCGCCTCGTGAAACGGCCGGTCTGAGATCAGATAGACGGCGGTGGTATCAGCCTCGCTGCCGGCCGGATGCAGGCGGCTGTGTTGAAAGGTGGCGGCCCGCCACTGACCGCGCAGGTGTCGGGGATCCAGTTCGATAAACTGGGCACCGGTGTTGTTGAGCGCCACCGCAGTCATATACCACCGTCCACTCTGCCAGCCGGCGATGGGCGTTGCGGTGATCGCTGCACCTTTCAGCAAATGGCTTATCGGCTTGAGGCTGACCGAAACCCGGTGGATACCCGGCGCGGCTTTCAGTAAACGCGCCGGGGCATACAGTTGCTGCGCGGCAAACCGGGTCAAGGTCACCAGGCCCGGTGCCCGGGTCGGGGTCTTTGCAGAGGCGCGACGGGACAACTGATGCGCGTCGGATCCCGTGCTTGGGTCCGCCTCGCTGCCGCCCGGTTGCTGCCGGAATTGTATTTCCAGCGGAGGCGCGGGTAAATCCGGATCGTTTTCGGCACTCAGATCGATCAGCACACTGCCCTGCCCGGCCAGATCGCGCACTTCGATACGCTGCGGCTCGAACGGCGCGTGAGCTAACCAATAGACAGTGCCGGCATTGCTTTGGGTACGTAACTGACTGGCCAGTTGCACCGGGATGCCGACCCGAACCTCACCGGGAAAGCTCACCCGGCGTTCGCGGTCTACCGGCAAGGTAATGCGCAGCGGCACTTTGTCCCAAAACAGCCGTTCGACCGCTTCATCGGCCCAAGCACCATAACTGAAGGCCAGGCACAGGAACAGGAGTGAGCCGATGCCCGGGATGCCTGTTGACGGCTGATTAAGGACCTGTTTCATGACCACCTCTCGCGCGCGAAATCTCGGTTTCTTCGTTCATGTCGATGCGTTGGGGGCCCTCGGCACCGAAGCCGCTCAATGCCAAGCCCCAGGGATTGAGTTCCGGATCAACGTCATAGCGCACCACCGTCAGCGGATAGCGAATCCGGACCTGTTTGACGTCCATGCCTCTTACCGTTTCCTGTATGCTCATATCCAGCCAGACTTGCCAGGTTTGCGGGTCGATGACCGTCACCCGGCGTTCTTCATAGCCGCGCCCGGCGACCGGTTGAATCGAGCGCACCCGGCCGGACAGTTCGCCGCGTTGGCCGCGGAGGGCGAGGTCGTTGCTCAGGTATTCGCGAAAATCCGGGGTCAAATAGGCCGCCATGCGAAAAATCTGTTGGCCGTAATCGCTCTCGCCGTTGCTATCCCAGTGATTGAGCTGCTGGAAGATATAGGCGGCAAAAGCATAGACATGGGCCGGTGCCAGATCATCGGCTTTGACCACGGCACCGGAGCGCAGATCAGGCGGAATATGGATGCGAATAGCGGTGCGGGCGGCATGCCAGGCATAGCCCAGCAGCCCGATCATGATCATCAGCCCGGCAATGACGGCGCGTAAGCTGGTAATATGAGCGGTAAGCCGGCTGTTCACATCCTGGTAGCGCATAAGTCTCAGTGGCCCAGCCGGGGCGGTTGGGTCCGGCCCAGATCCCAGCGGCCGCCGCGCACGATCAACTGACTGGAACGCAGCCCCCGGTGCTGGAGCCAGATGATCAGCCGATGCTGATAATAATGATCAGGCCGGCCGCGTTTGATGCGTTGAAACAGCGTCGAACCCACGACAATGGTCAGGAGTACACCCAGCATGGCCAGTCCCAGTCCCATGGCCACGACGCCAAAACAGGCGGCGACGACTAAGCCGGTCGGCAACCAGAACAGCGTGGCCAGCAGTAAAATCAAGCCTAACTCCGATTGCGTGCTGCCGCGGAAGATGACCGGCTCCTGATTGAGCCGGTCGGCCAAGAGCTCGGTGGGCTGGTCCATGTTTAAATGACGTTGGAAGCTTCAGTGAGCAGGTAACTGATAAAGATCATCACGCCGGCTGCGACCACAGCGGTTAATCCGACTTCACCCCATTCGGCTTTGCCGGTGCGGGCTTCATTGAATTTGGAGATGCTGATCCAGGCAATCCACAGGAAAGCGACCACGGCCAGCACCAGGCCGATGACCAATCCGGCATCTTTGGCATAGCCTTTGATCAAGGTTAGCCAGTCGCCGGCTTTAGGGGCATTACTGGGTGCCACCGCGGTCGGTAAGGCAGCAACCAACTGGTCACTGAACAGCAGCAGACCGGTCGCGGCGGCCAGCAGTTTGGGATAGAGTGTGTGTTGCAATCGCTTCAACATAAGGAGGTCCTCTGATAAAAAACGCATTAACGGAGTAAATAACCGAGTAACAAAGCCACCACGGCGCCGCGCATGACCGCCA
Source organism: Methylophaga sp. (assembly GCF_030651745.1). The sequence continues at coordinate 50,839 of NZ_JAUSCC010000143.1, read as the reverse complement.
CCAGCAGGTCATAAAAAACCCCTTGGCCGGTTTGCCAGGCGTACAAGTGCGCATGAGCGAGCCAGGCGAGCCAGATCAGATAAATGACCGCCAGCACCCCGGCAATCACCCAAACCAGATGCCCGGGCGCCACACCGCCGGTTGACTGTGAAAAGGCTGAGACTTGCGCATCCGTCATGGTTAAAGTCAACGCCGGTAATCGCCTTGCAGCGGCTGAATACGACGCGCCTGACGGGGAGATGTCAGATGTTCCTGGATACCCAGTTTGATCCGTTCGATATCCAGCAGCAGCCAGTCGTACTGAAAGTGCACCCGGCCGTCTTGATCCGCCTGCGCCTGGGCGGCGGCAACCAGCGGTTCCAAGCCTTCCAGTTCATGGATGAGCCTGGCCAAGGCGGACCGTTCGCCATCGGCATCGGCCAGGACCGACAAGGGCACACAAAGCAACAGCAGCAAGATCTCATTTTTACAGCGCATCGGCATGAATACCTGAACGAGAAAAGATGGGGGCTATTGTTGATGACCGGCCAGAAAAAGCCTACTGAAAACCCTAACTCAACAGGAGAGGGTTAGCTGCCTGTTGGTGACCATCAGTCTGATTGGCCAGACAGGACGGAATGGTTTAACGCTTGGGAGACCACCATGACCCTTCGGAATGGGGACGAAATACTTAGCTCCAAAGCGCGCGTTGAGGCAGTCGATCGAGGCGTGGCAGTGCTATCAGGTAACGGTTCGCTCGCGTGGAATAGCTTTTCGGCGGCAGCTTTTTTAGGCATTTTCGTCGCTTCTACAGTCTCTCTGCTTCAGGTGACCTGCGCCGTCAGCTGCAGTCATCGTCTGGCTGGACCCGCAACCCGCAATCACGCTATCATAATCACTGATCCTACCGAGAGGAAAACCCATGCGCCCATCAATTGCCCTTGACCGCAACCGATCGGCAGTCCGCGCTGCTACACACCGCTTTCGGGCAACGAACCCTCGAATCTTTGGATCGGTGCTGTTGGGAACCGATAAAGAGGGCAGCGATCTTGACCTGTTAGTGGACGCGTTGCCGGGCACTACGCTTTTCGACCTGGGCGGTTTGCAAGAAGAATTGGAGCATCTGCTGGGCGTTCCCGTCGATGTATTAACACCCGCCGATTTACCTCAGAAAATTAGAACCCAGGTACTCGCCCAAGCGCTTCCTATCTGATGGTAAATCGTCTTCCTGACTATCTCGATCACGTTCAACAAGCGGCTTATGATGCCTGCAGCTTCCTGGAGGGTTTTAGCCGTGATGATTTTCGTTCAGACAAACGCACACAACAAGCTGTCGTCATGAGTCTTATCGTCATCGGCGAAGCCGCTTCCAAAGTGATGGATCACTACCCCGATTTTGCCGAACAACATCCGGAAATTCCCTGGCGGAGTATGCGCGGCATGCGGAACCGCATCGCCCACGGCTACTTTGAAATTAATCTGGATGTGTTTGGGATACGGTAATGACGGCATTGCCTGAGTTATTGGCAGGTCTCAGGTCCTTGCGTATCCCTACGGATGATGAATAACGTGAGTGCTGGGTTTTTATTTTTAATCCAAGAATTGACGAAGATCACCACCAGCCAATTAAATACCGGGTTATGCTATCGGTAACTCGGCCTACTTTCTAAACGCAAAGCCGGGTGGACGAATTTGACGCTAACGTTCAGCCGGCGTAATCGGTTGCAAGGGTCTTTCAGGCACTGGTTCATTGCTTACTGGGGCGACTGGAGTAGCCTGTTTCGACAATTGCTCTTGAGCCTTTGACAATCTCTCGACAACAGCCTTCAGTTGCTCCTGCTCCTTGTGCAACTCGACCCATTGACTGTGCAGATCATCAACTTTATTGGCGGTCACTGTAGGCTTATTCAAGGCGAACAAGGAAACGGCGATGGCGATGATCGAAATAGCTATTGGAGCCCATAATCGGACTTTCTCCAGGCGCTCAGTCCATGATCGACTGCTAAGGTATGTCTTAAAACCACCGCGCTTCATTATTTCAATCGCGCCGTGTCCCAACCGAAAATAGTGGATATCGTCCTTTCCAAACCCGCAGTCCTCCAGTAAGTCTTTGTCCGTTTCCGCAATCCAGCTAAACATGTTTTGAACGACATCAGCATCAGTTGCTACGCCATTTCTTCCGCAAATATTGCCCGTATAGAAAAGGGGCTCATGGTGCTGCGTGAATTCGATGCATGCATGGAGTAAATTATCGAGGTCTATCACCGAAAACGGAGCTTTCATACTGATATCCTTGTTTCAACGCTCGACAGAGCGACATGTGATTATAAGGTTCTGTATTTCTACTGTAAAACATTTATACCAGCAATAAAATTAAGTAATTGGGTCATATTAAAGTTAAATTTCTATCCAAAATTTATTTTACTCAGACACTGGATATTTCCCTGCCACAAATTGAATGGCAATCATCATCGGCGCTTATCAACAGTCCGTTCAGCCAATAATAAAAAAGAAAATCGTCCAAAATAAGTAAGTGATTTACTGTTAATAACATCAACTTGTCAAAATCTAATTAAACATCATAAACTGAGTCGCAACCCTACACACCCATTGCTTTAACCATGAATGACAACCTAACCTCAGAAGGATAGAAAGGTGACCAGCAAAACCGTTAGAGGGGTGCGCGTTTTATCGAAGATCGTACCTCTGGTTGCTGAGGTTTGGCGGCGACAATTCCGGCAGACCAGTCTCCCGCGAGTTTGATGCCATGGATCAGAGGCAAAATCACATACGGGGCAGATAAAACCGATAGGCCAGCGTAACTTTTCCAAATAGGCAATGCAGGATTCATTGTCAGGAAACCATTCAACAAATTCTCGATAATTTCGTGGGTAGTCGCGCCCTGGTTGCAGGATTGGCTTAGTTTTTGTTTGATTTTGTAAATTTTCCACCCCTATATCTTGTACCAAGAGGCGCTAATTGACTACCCCGTTAAACTTTTATTAGGTTGCCCAAACTTGTTACTGTCTCGTTAGTTTATATTAAAGTGTTAAGGCTTAATCACGAACGATCTACTGATTATTTATATTTCGGATTCGTGTCGTAAAATTTGCCGCGCGGTTCGTAGGTGTAGAGTTCTTTTCTATTGATCACTCCGCGAAACTTGTACAAGAGCTTCTTCTTTAACAATTCACTAATCGCATCGTTAACAACGGCAATGGCATGGCCGGAGTCTTCCGCGATGCCGTTCGGCGTAAGGTAGTCGTATGACGGATTCATGCAGGCCGCCAATACTTTTCTCTGCGGATCGGTTAGGTCTTTGAAATCGCTGCATTGGTCACGGCGGGTCAAGTCCGCCAGGCAGGCGTAATACACCGTATCTTTGACACTAGCCAATGCATACACAGTGCGTATAGCAACCCACTTCGGTCCGTTCAGGTGTTTCGACAAGAGTTTGGGAACCAATTTATCCAGGCGTAGCGCGGCCATTTCGGCAATGTCGCGCACTTTGCGTTTGGATATTCTCGGCCACGGTCTGACTGCAACCGGATCTCGGGCCTTGCCGTATAAGGGGATAATCGGCGCTTTGCCCTCGTTGGATGGGAGTCCGATTTGCAATTGAGGCAACGTTATGTTTTTAGTGGAAACGTGCTTATTTCCGGAGTCTACGCCGAACCATCGCGATAGAAAATCCTGGCAATTTTTTCGTCCTAACTCGTAATCGTGTTCTCTGAATGCCCGGTCGACAAATCCTCCGAAACCGCCGAGTAAACCGCATGCGATGCCATGTTCCTGCAGCGCATCGCCGACATATCTACGCGGCGAAATAAGCCAGCGGCTCGCGGTATCTTCATCTAACGCTAAAACCATTTCTTCGAATTTGAATCGGTTTTGATTGAGCAGGGTCGGAAATAAGCGGAGCAATATGGTCAACAAATCATATTTTTTCGCTTCTTGATCCGATGCGAAAGCGGGCGGCTCCGGAAACGGGTTGACCATGATGACGGTACGGTCGGCATACTCCGGATTCCGTTCATTGCGCTCCGGATAATCTTTCATCAAACTGTATCGCGTGTATTCGAAAGGATGATTGTTGATCACCCCTCCATCGATCGCCGTATAGGAATAATTGTTATTGCTGGTCGATGCGTCCGGCCAATCCGGTTGGACTTTATCCAGATAGTCGGCTCCGATGGAGGACGGCCATCTGCGTTTTTCGTAATGATCCTTACTGACATCGAAAAATCGGGCTTTCAGGCCGATCGGAAAGGCGCCGGAAGCGAGCGTATGTTGGCTGTAGTCTTTCCATGGCGAAGGTAATGTTCCGCCGACCGTCGGCGTTTTCAGAGTATCGGCATTGAGCGGAAGAAAGGCTTGATCCGCATCGGCCCATTTGCTGACGAACGATGCGGTACCCAACCCTTCAATCACATAATGCGCTCTATCGGCATGGCAGAGCATGTGGTATCCGCTATCCTTGCCGCAGTCGAATTTGATCTGGTAAGGGACGCCCCGGGTATTGGTTTGCGTCATGTAAAGGTGAACGCGTTGCGGAAAATATCCGGGAGTTTCCTGTTTAAGGCCGGCTAGGTCCTTGAATGCTTGTTCGGCGATATCGTCCAATAATCGGCTATTAAGCAGCGAAAAGACCTCGTCGCCATCTAAATCAGACAGACTCAGCAAGGTGCCGGCAACATACCCCGATACGTTCAGATCCGGGCCAGAGACCCAGCAATCATAGAGAGTTTGTAGGTAATGCTCCGCTTCTCCCAGTTTGAGATTCGGTTCCTTTTCCCGCGCTGCTGCAAGCATGCCGATCGCGGAAGTAATCGATCCTGCGGATGCGCCGGAGAATACCGGTATTACGACCTGATGGTCTTCTTCATTCCTTTCTTTTGCCCATTCGTCGAGGGCCAAGATCAAAAAATCCAGTACGCCGGCCGAATAAGCACCCGCCGAGATCGCACCGGCAGACGCAAAGCCGATGTAGAAATTTTTGTCCGCCATACGTCCTCCCTCTTTTGAAGAACACAGAAAGGGTTAGGTCAAAATTGAAGAATTTATTTTTTTTGAACAATAGTTCAAATCCTTGTCAAGTGCAATCGAATCATTTAAGAGCAGGTTCACGATTTTTCAAAGCGAATGCGAAAAGTAAACTCAGAATGGCTGAATATATTTGAGGCGGCGTTTAGACCCAATAGCCGTAAAACGGAGAGTTCACGATTAGCGCAGACCGCGGCAAATTATATGGAAATGACACTCAGGGTTAAGCCATTTACGAAAATTGTTATGAGGTAAATCGCCGCTGAATACTTACAAATACTTCTTAAACGTCGAAGCCATGACCATGACCGAGACGGCAAATAATACGGCAAACGGCAGGACGATCAGGTTGGGGTGGATGCTGTCGGGAATGGCCAGATAGAGTATCCAGGGGGTGATCAGGGCGGGATAGATGAGTTTTTTGGCCCAGTGGTAGACAAATGAGCTTTCCCGGCCGCCGCTCCAGCGCCGGATGTCGCGCTGCACCAGACCGTCGGTTAGGCCCAGCAAGGCGAGCAGGATAAAGGCCGGCAAGGCCAGGGTCAAAACCGCCAGGCGCACGGCAAAAATGCGGATGACGTTGATGGCTGCTTCGATTTAGGCTTCGACCTGTTGATAGACCGCGTGCAAGCGGCGTCTGAAGGGTTGGTCGTTGACGCCGGCCGTGGGCGTTGCCAGCCAGATCACCGCGGCTTGCAGGCCGGTTTGCCGGAAGGTCAGGTCATAGAATTGATCAGCAAAACGCCTTGCAAAGTCGGCCGGTTGGGCCACGATGACACTGCGTTGGAATTCGTCATTGAGGACACGAAGTTCTTGTTCCAGCATCCGTTCACTGTGTTGGCTGCCGGGCGCCTGCCAAAAGCCGGTGGCCATGCCCAGCCATTCCAGCAGTATCGAGAACAACAAGGTGATCAGGAGGAAGAGCAGTGCTTGCAGCAGGTGGCTCAGGGTTGCGGCCAACAGGCCCTGCTCTACCGTTTGTTGCGCGGATGAGCGACTCGGACGCGGTGCCGCCACTCAACTAGCCCACCAGTGATCATTGCTCAAATAGCGCCGGTTCATTTCGTTGGCGACCTCCTGCAGGTTTTTCGGTAGTAGCGCATCGTTGGCTTGGGTGGGCAAGGGGATGCGGATTTTCCACAGATGGCCGCCTTCCAGCAAGGCAAAGGCTTGGCCTTTGGGTAAGGCCATCACGGTGGCCGGGGCTAGCATTGGCATGTCGGTGACGGAAATGCGGTCCTGGTTTTGTGAGGTAAAATCGATCGGGGAATCGGGATCGGCGGAATCGTTGACGCCGGAGACTTCCATGAGGGTGCTGATATTGCAGGTATCCAGTTGATTGGTGAGCATTTCAGCGGTGGCCAGCTCTTTGACCCGGAGCATGATCAGGGTATTGAAGTTACCGGCCACCTGCCCGGCTTTGGCTTTGTTGCCGATCCGGGCTTCGACGTCGGACCAGGTTTGCGTATAAGCGGTGACTTGAAAGCCGGAGCCGCCGGCTTTGTTCAGTAAGGGGATGAACTCATCACCGATCAGTTCGTTGAATTCATCGGCATGCAGGGAGATGGTCGGCAAGGTCTGGGTTTTTTCGGCATCGGGCAGGCCACGGTCAGTGCCGTGCTTGTAGATCTCCCCGGATACCGAGACCAGATCGGCAAACATGGAATTGCCGACGGCGGCCGCAACAGCCATGTCCGATAAGGCATCCAGCCCCACATAGACAATGCCTTGGCGGCGGATGATCTGCCGCCAGTCGATGATGGGTCGGGTATCGGTCAGGTCGGTGTAGTCCGGAGAGATCAAGGCCGCGGTTTTGCCGGTGATCAGTTTTTCCATCAGCGGCAACAAGGAGGCCACAATTTTATCGAAGTAGGTTTTGTCGTATTCAAAAGCCGAGCGCAAGCCGTCGGCGACGGCATCGTAAAAGCCCTGCTCTTTGACATAGCGCACCAGGGCAATGACTTCCGGCGAGCGGCCTTTGAGGGCAAAGGGCAAGTCCCGTTCGTTGATGGTTTCAGCGATCCGCTGCACCTGCTGCGGCCAGTCCGGCGGTGCCACCTCGGGCAGCCAGTGCCGGTAGTAGTCGGTCAACAACGGTTCGATGTGGGTGATATAACGAGTGATCAACTGATAGTCGGGGCGTTTGCCCATCTTGACCAGGGCGACGGCAATCATGTTGGTAAAGCGCCAGGCAAATTCCCGAAACGCGGCGGAGTTGCCTTCGCTAGGCAAGGGATTGGTCAGCCGGGTTGCGACTTCGGTGATGCGTGAGAAATTGCCGATCGCGTTATAACGGCAGGAGATCTCGGGATAACCGAGATGGAAAATATAGAGCGCTTTGCTACGGCCGGCGCGTTTGGCTTCGGCGACCACGCGTTTCATCAGTGCGGCATCGCCTTTGGGATCGAAGACGATGACGGTATCGCCGCGGGCGATATCCTGGGTGATCAGGAGTTCCGCCAGCCGGGTTTTGCCGACCCGGGTGGTGCCTAACACCAGGATATGGCCGACCCGTTCGCGCAGGTCCATGGTCACGGTCTGCTCACGCCATTCCACGGCATGAATAGCAGCTTTCCCTCCTACCGGTGGCAAAGGGGCCACCGGATTCCACCAGACTGGCGATTGCAAGCAGCTGGCCAAGCCTTTTAAGATCGGGGTGTGTTCCCAGCGGATTTCCAGACGCCGGGCTAACTGATACAGGACTGAAGGTTCGATATAGTGTCTAACCCGAGGATTGAGCGTGTCGCGTAACCGCTGGCTGTGTTGTTGCTGCCAGAGGAAGCCTTTACCCAGAAACAGGCGCTGGTGACTGACCGGTATCGCATTTGCGGTGATCTCATAACGGGGGAGTTTGCGCATGTTGCGTTGGTAGCGCAGAACTCTCCACGCGTCCCGGGTGCGACTCAGCCCGAACAGGGTCAATAAAACCGCTGTCGCATAGGCCACCGAGGGGGTCATCATCATGGCCCAGGGGGCAAGACCTGCGATAAGCGCGCAACTGAACGCACATGCGGCGGACCAGAGTTCCACCGGCGGCCGCAATAAGGCTTCGACCGGATAATGCGACTTCATTGCTCGATCCGGGTCGGGGAAATCAACACCGGGTAATGGGTCAAGTCCAGTTGCTCGGCCAGGGCATCGCCGGCCAGCGGGTAGATGACCAGGCCACCGGCGGCCTGTTGCAATTGTTGTAAGTGTTCTGCAGTATCGACATTCACGGCAATACCGATGGCCTGATGCTGCTTGAGCCGGGCTTGGTGCACCGCTAACCAGCGCAGGGACAGCCCATCCGCGCCGACCATGAAGACCGGGCGCTCCAGATAGCGCCGGTCGAGGCTGCGGGCCTCGACTTTACCCGGTGACAGCGTGGGACTGGTGACCGGTAACGGCTCAAGGTGCACCGAAAAGTCCGCAGTCACCGGCGTTTGCACTTGGACGGTGTCCGGCTGATCCGGCAACGGTGTGGTGCGGCCGCTGTCATAAATGATCACCGGTGCGCCGGCACTGAGCACCGGCAAAAGCAAGATGAGCAGACACAAGGCGATGGATCGATTGGGCATGGTGATTCACTGCGTTAGCTGAGAAACGTCCGCATTGTGGATCATGGCCCGCTTAAAGCGAACTCAAAACCCTGTTTTAAGAGGCCAGGGTTTTATCGAGTGAGGGTTTGCCAGGAGTATTATGAAAGGTAAGGCGTGTTAAACGCAGGCGGCGCTGGCTCTAAAAGCTGCGAAAACACGAGACAAATACCGGGGCCGATGGCATCAGCCCCGCAGCGCTTAAGGGTTAACCGCGTCTTTCAGGTTTTTTCCAGGTTTGAAGCCTGGAATGTTGGCGGCTGCAATAGTGATGGCTTCTCCGCTTTGGGGATTCCGTCCGGTGCGCTCGGCGCGGGCTTTGACGGCAAACGTGCCAAAGCCGACCAAAGCAACCGAGTCGCCGGCTTTTAATGCGGTCTCGATGGTGTGGAGCAAACCGTCCAGCGCCCGGCCTGAATCAGCTTTGGTTAATTGGGCGTGCTGGGCGATGGCATCGATTAATTCGGATTTATTCATAAAGGAGGTTCCTGAGTCAGGATGAAAAAAAGGTGCGCTTTATTTATAGTGTAAAAATAACAATTCTTCACGTCCTGAGGTTAATTTTTCTTGGCAACCTGGGGGCGCTGAAGCCTGTCCTTATCAGGATTTTGGGCTAGGGAGTCGTGTTTTCGAAGGCCCTGTTCGCGTTAATCGTAGCTGTCGCCCCGGCACGGATGGCCGGGGTCCAGAAGCCATGGATGACCGAGCCCCTTGCTCGGCACCTTCGCCAGTCTGAAATACCGTTAGTCTTTCAGCGCGATAGTCTCGGCCCGGTCAACGATGTCCAGGGTTATTTTACCTTCCTGCGCTAACCAGCCGATACTGCGGTGAATGATTTTTTCTTCTTCCGGAAGCTCCCGCATCAATTTGGCTACCGGGGTAGCGCCATGGTCTGCGAGGTATTGCCAAATAAGGCCTGCAGTCAGGCCGATACGGTCTTTTACGGTGATGTCCGACGTCGCTACCGGCTCGACAAACAGATCTTCAGCCGTCTTGGGTGCTTTCTGCAGGACATTGGGTTTTTTAGGTGCCGCTTTGACGGCTGGCTTTATGGGCGCCGCCGCTTGAGCTGGGGTCACTTTTGAAGCAACGGGCACTTCAATCGTAGCTTCGGCCTGTTCGGCTTGAACCTTTTTAGAGGGTTTCTGAGCGGGGCTGGACTTTTTAGGTGCCGCTTTAGCTGGCGTCACTTCGGCAACAGAAGGAACTTCAATCGTAGCTTTGGCCTCTTCGGCTTGAACATTTTCAGGGGGGTTCTGAGCGGGGCTGGACTTTTTAGGTGCCGCTTTAGCTGGCGTCACTTTGGCAACAGCGGGCACTTCAATGGTAGCTTTGGCCTCTTCAGCTTGAACCTTTTCAGGGGGGGTCTGAGCGGGGCTGGGCTTTTTAGGGACGGCTGTTTCGGGGGTGGATTTTGGTTTTTTCATAATGAGATAAATAATATAGAGGACAAAAATAACTATCAACACGTCAGACATAACGACTCTCCCTGGCAACAAGGTGATATTTTACGCGAGATTCGAAATCAAAGTACCCGCCCGTTGCGGATGATCGGGGAATGCTGGCGATGCGTTGCTGTTGTGTAGCCACTAACGCGTCATTGAGGTTAATCACTACAGCGTATAGTTGGGCATGTGCAGGGCTTGTTCTTTGTTTCTGTCGACCAGGCTGCGTTGCCGTTCATCTTCCCAGATGTTGATGCCCTGCTCTTGGGTGATCTGACCTCGCTCAATCATCAGGCACAACCCTTCGCGCAGGCCCGCCAGTTTTAATATGATCGGGTCCTGCGGATACGTGGCAATGTGTTTGCGCCAATCATTATTAATGGTGGCATCGTGGCAATAATCGGCTTGCGCCGGCTCTTGGGCGTGAGCGGCAGTGGCTAATAACAGCAGGTTTAACAGGATGGCCAGTTTCATCGTTGTTCCTCGAGTTGGAAGAGCGTTAACACGGTCAGAGGCACTCATCAGCACCACTGACTTTCGCACGGAATGCCATCGTTGTCCCCATCCATTTTGGTGTTGGGGCAGTTCTCCAAGTAGAAAGTGGCTTCTTCACAGGATGTCATCTCCGAACACCATTCTTTTCCCTGGCAGTGGAACCGAGGTGCTTGTGTCGGCAATGTCGGTTGGCTGACTGCAACGGTTTGCGGCGCTGTCTGTTGAGTCAAACCCTGGACTTTAATCCACGCGGCAATGCCAATTGTCACTGCTATCAGCAGGACAACAGGTTGGCTATTGAAACTTTTTGGGGGTCGTTGCGCCTGAGGCCGTTGCGATGGCAAGTTGGCCTTGTTGGAATAGGCTTTGTTTTCAGGGACGCTTCGTTGGTTGGGTAAGTCGGTGCCTATTGGCATCAATGACCAGGTGGCTGGGTTTATGTTATCTTCGCTGGCCCCCTCGATTCGGGCATTGATGGCGCGGGTTTTACCGTCACGATCAACACTGACCTGATAGAAAATGACATCACCAACCACAGGTTGACGGACCCGGTTTTTAAAGGCGCTGATATGAATGAACAGTTCGCCCTGACCGGTTTCAGGTTTAATGAAGCCAAAGCCCCTCGCCTCAATCCAGCGCGCCAGTTTTCCTTGTTGCGTACTCATGTTTTGATTCATGTCGGTCAGTGTAACGGTTCAGGTCTTGATCGGTTGATTTAGCTTAGCGCAACCTGCGGGCTTTTTCCGGCTTTTTAACCGGGCGTAAAGTCATCGCGCTGGTTACAATGAGGCCCTATCCTGTCAAAGATAAAAGATGAGTAAAGCCATGCCGGAACCACGATTAATTTATATCCATGACCCAATGTGCAGTTGGTGCTATGCGTTCAGCGCGAGCTTGCAGGCGTTGCAACGGGATTTGCCGCCGGGGATAGTGTTTGATTATGTCCTGGGCGGCCTGGCGCCGGACACCACAACGCCGATGCCGATGGAGATGCAGCAGGCCCTTCAGCAAACCTGGCGGCGCATTGAAACAACGGTGCCCGGAGTGCGGTTCAATTTTGACTTCTGGACAGCGAGCACGCCGGTCCGTTCCACCTATCCGGCCTGCCGGGCCTTATTGGCCGCGAGGCAACAAGGCCCTGACTGTGAAACGCGGCTGTTACGGGCCATTCAGTCAGCCTATTACCAACAGGCCCGAAATCCATCGCTGCTTGACACGCTTGAACAATGCGCTGCGGAGGTGGGCCTGGATACGGTTGCGTTTGGTCGAGCTTTACGGAGTCCCGCGATTGCGCAGGCTTTACAGCATGACATTCAATCTTCACGAGGCATGGGCGTCACGGCTTATCCGTCCTTACGCCTACTGCATGAGGGTCAGCAGTCGGCGATTACCGTTGATTATTTCACCCCTCAAACGATGCTGGAGCAAATAGCCGATCTGCTGAACAGGGCGTAGCTGTTATCTTTTAAATTGGTAGGTGATCCAAAATCAGACGTTCTGCTGCCCTCTTTCTTGCTCAGCACGCTGTTTGCTGGGGTTAATACCCTTCTGAACCAAGGACGTTAGGCCCACCTTGAACACGGGCCATCTGTTTAATCACGCGTTGCGCGTACTGTTGGGCCCGGTGCCGTTGGGCGGGCTTTGAGCCGGGTGAATGATAGCGGCCGATGGCGCTGGGCCAGGTGCCGGTCTGTTGATAGTGACCTTGGAGGATCTTGGCACCGGTGCGGGTATTGTTGAACGGTTCCAGGGCTTGCCAGGGCGAGCCCAGTTGCTGCCGGTGATAGCGCCAGTTGACTTGCATGAGGCCGATGTCGATCAAATCGATGCCTTGTTTTAAATAGGCCGTCAGTCCCTGCCAGGCTGCTAAGCGGGTCGGATAGCGTTTCGTCAGGCCGGCTACATTCAGGGTCCACGGCCAGGGCCGGACTTGGCCGTTGGGCAGTGTTCGACCGCTCTCGGTCATCGCAACACTGTACAGCACCGCCGGCGGCAGGTGGTGTTCAGCGGCGATGCGTTGATAGCTGGCCGGTATGGCCTCATGGGCAGTTCCGGGCTGAAGCCAGACACAACAGACTATCGGTAGGCTGCGGCGGAGCAAGACGGTTGGGTTCATCAATGGGTTCTCGCGCCGTTCAGACCGGCCTGTCATGACACGGTACCGTGAAGGGACTATAAACGCAGCGCTGCCAGTGTCTTACCATGAAGTTTAAAGACCTGCGGGATCGGCCCGAGCCGCTGACGGGTTAATTTGAAATAGGTGCCCTGATCGTGGTTCAGGGTGAGAGTGCCGGCTGTTAAGCGCTGGGGATTTAAGTTTTGCTGCTGTGCCCACTGTTTTATCAAACCCTCATCGCGTTGGTGCTGGGTATCGACAAAATACAGATCCAGCTGGTGGTTTTTAAGCGCGGCCTGATGGACGATACGCTGGACCAGGTTGTCACAGGCCGGGCAGTGCTTGAGTTGCAGGAAGACCAGGAGCCGGTCGCCCTCGGCAATCGTCTGATCGTTAGCTGCCGGGCGCGGCAGGCGGGCTCTGTCGATCAGCGTTTCATGGGGGTACAGTTTTTGAAAGGCTTCATCATAAGCCTGCTGAAACGCGAGTATGCGCTCGGCATCCTCATGGCGCATTCGGGCCCAGAGTTCCGCATAGTACCGGCGTTCCTGCTCGGTTTCCGCATGCGTGCCCAGCACTTCGATCGGTGAAATCGTGGCCGGACTGATACTGCCACGAATGCCTTGCAACAAGGTTTGATAACGCGTCCATTGTTCCTCCGTGAGTGACCACTGTTGCCGGCGCTGCGTGCTTTCATCAAGGGCTTGGGTTTGGGAGTCTTTATAAGTCAGGGCCTGGGCCTGGGAATCGGCTGCCAGGGCCGGTTGCAGGCCTCCGTTCATGATAGTCATAACGACGGCGAAGACGGTTGCCGGGTGCTGCTGGAGTAGCATGGTCTGCCCTAGTGGCTATTCAGGAGGGTGCTGATGGCCAGGGTGTGCAGGAAGCCGGCCGGCGATTTGACGCTCAGCGTCTGTTCAACCGGGTTAATGGCGATGAGCTGCCAGTCCTGGAGGGTCTGTCCGGTGGTTTTTTCATGCAGTTGTCCGCCCTGGCGCAGAACCGCTACGTGGGTCTCACCCCATTGATCGATGCTGACCAATTGGAAGGGAACCGCGACTGTGGCCGGTTCTTTCCGGTTGCCGATGGCTTTAGGTTTCGGCGGGGTGTGCGGTTTGGCTTTCGCCGCGGTCTCATTTAAAAGGCGGTCGAGCTGGGCAAGCTGGCTGGCTTGGGCCGTCAGTTGCTGCTGCAAGGCGGCGAGTTGAGTTGCCTGTTGGCGGTGCCCCTCCTGTTGGTGCCTGAACTGATCGGCCAGCGCGGCTTTGAGCGCGGTGATGTCCTGAGTCAGCATGGCCTTTGGCTCTTGGGTTGGGAATGGGGCGGCGGCCAGCGGATCAGCGTTTGGGCTGCTGGCCACATCCGGTTTATCCCCTGCTTCAGGCGCTGGCGTGACCGCGGTTTTGTCTGGTGCAGCAAGTGGCTGACCAGCTTGTTTGAGATGGGCTGTAGCAACCTGGGTTTCAACGGCAATCAGGGCATCAGGCGCGGGCTTATGAAGCCTGCCGGATAATAACCCGCCGAGCAGACTCATTACCAGCACGCTCAAGACGATGCCGCCGAGCAAGAGCCAGTGCGGCAAAGGCTGAAATTGGCCGGCTTGGGCTGCCTGGTTTGGAGTCGAGGTTTGCGGCTCAGGCATCATCACGGCCCTCCCCTGCTGCATTAATGGGCACGAAGCGGATCAGCCGGTTGATTGGGTCTTCGCAGACCACAAAGTAAGGCGTCACCAGCACGGTCAGCGCGTCTTGCAAAGTTATCGGGCCCAATTTGCGATGCACCTCCGGCAGTGGCTTGGCCAGCAGACGGACGACATCGGGACGGAGCGCAGCATCTAAGCTATAACCACTGCGTCTTAACAGATAGCGAAGGGCTTGTTCGACGGTGCTGTGTTCCTCCGGAATCGTCACCTCGATGATGACGTGCAGGGGATGACGCTGCGGATCCGTCGGGCCTGCGCTCAGGGCACTGTAACGCCCGGTTTGAACGCTGGACGCGGACCGGCTCTTGGCGCTGTTTTGATAAATTACCAGGCGCTGGGCCGTGGCTGATCCGCTACGGTTCGCATCCAGAGCACTAATCGGGTTGGGATCCGGTTTACTGCTACGGGCGTGCTGGGGTGGTTGGTAAGCACAGCCGGCTAGCAATGCCAGAACGGTTGGCAGCAACATCAAAGAGGCAGGATAACAAAGGTTTGGCTTCATGGTTACACTCGCAATGACTCAGGAGCGCCCAGGACTGGACCTTGAATCTCCGTCATGTGTGAGTAAATTCTGCCGGGTTGGCCGGTAAAGATACAGGTAAAACCGTGTCTGCTTTTGCGAGGGTTTTGATCTATCGGCCCCGTTTTTAACCAGCAGATAAGCCTTTTAGGGATAAGCCCTTTCCCGTTAAGGCCCCCTTCCCTTTGCACCTTTTTTACCTTTTTCCCTTTGCTTTAAGCCTTTTGCCGTGAGCCTTTCCCGTTGCAGGCGCTGAATAGGGCAGCGTTGTAACTCAGCATCGGTGATCGCTATGATTGCCGACTATTGCTCGGAGAACCAGCTCGCGCTTTACCCGACGGGCCGGATACGGATATCGATCAAGCACCCGAATGAATCTGAAACAGCGGAACCCCTACCGGAATTTGCGTTTGATCAGACCGTGAACGGGTAACCTCTCGGTGCCCTTGCCAGTCAACCCTTTTGACGGGGAGAGGCTCCCTTGTGCGCACCTTTCAGATAAGGGTCTCAAGGTATCGTGTTCGCCCCAAAAACCCACAAAAGCTGAGTTTGTAGGCTCAGATAGAGAGCAACCAAGCAATAAGTCTTGTAATACAGTTCAGCTTATAATAATGTTCACCCGAACCAGTTAAAAAAAGACAGTTGAATTTCCTATCCCTCGTTTCCCAACGACAAACCCGATCATCATGAACTCCCTGTCCGTTATCAAAGGCGTCCTGTTTGACCTGGACGGTGTACTTTACATCGGCTCTCGTGCCATCGAAGGCGCCAGCGAGTCTGTGGAGCACATCCGAACTGCCGGCTTTACCTGTCGGTTCATCACCAACACCAGCAACTTGTCGTTGGTTTCGCTCCAACAAAAAATCAACGCCCTGGGCTTTTCCGTGACCCGGGAGGAAATCATCAGTGCGCCACAAGCCGCACGGCTCTTTCTGAGACGCCAGTCCGATCCAGTTTGCCGCTTGCTATTGGCGGATGATATAAAACAGGATTTTGGGGAATTTCGGCAATCCGACACGGAAGCCGATTACGTGGTGGTAGGCGATATTGGTGACGTCTGGTCTTACCGGTTGTTAAACGAGGTGTTCAACTGCCTGATCGGCGGCGCCAAGCTCATCGCCATCCATAAAAACCGGTTCTGGCAGACCGAGGCGGGATTGCAGATGGACATCGGTGGCTTTATCGAAGCATTGGAATACGCCAGCGGAGTCCAAGCGATGATTATCGGTAAGCCTTCTCCCGATTTCTTTCAGGTCGCTCTGGATGACATGGGGCTAAAGGCTTCCGAGGCCGTCATCATCGGAGATGACATCGATACGGACGTGGGCGGCGGACAGCTGGCCGGCCTAAGAGGCATTTTGGTGAAAACCGGCAAATACCGACCGGCTTACGCAGAAGCAGCGAAGATCAAGCCGGATTGGATCGTCGACTCAATCCGCGATTTACCCGCCGCGCTAGGCTTATGATCGATCGCGGCACGGCCCTGGCATCAGCAGGTTTCGCACGACCGACTCAGACGCCATGAAGGCAATGAATCCCTTTTGATAACGGTCTTTACGCCCGGAATACCCATGCTTGATCACGATAAAGAAGCCTTCGATAAGGCGATACGGCATCACGACCGGTCGGTTGCCGCCAAGGGACTGACGATTTGGGTGGGCGCAGAACCCACCTTTACGGACCGACTCTCAGAGGCACCGGAGTGGCTTTACGAAGCGGAAGGTGGTGACAAGGCAAGCCGTGCCCTGGGTTTGCTGGCCAGGCTAAGTCAAGACTTGCCTCGCTCGCTCATCTTACGCACCCTGGGCAGACAATATCCAGGCGAGAACCTGCCACGCTGGAATTTCGGGATTTACCAACGTCGGGACGGCGCTCCGTTATGGTCGGGGCCTGTTGATCCGACGGTGGGTGGCTTAGGCTCACCGGAATCGTCATTCGAAGGATTCCTTACTATTTTAGCGCGACGGTTTGACGAACGCGATTGGGGCAACATCCGGTTTAGGTGTGACGATCAGCCAGACTGGCGCATCGCTTTTCGTCTCGATGCTCAGTCGCCGCCCGAAAATCCCGCCGCGGACGTGCGTCTTGTACGTCCATCCCTTCATGCACAAGCCATCCCGTCCGAGGGCTGGTCCGATCCTCTTGCGGCCGAAGGCATCTACCTGATCAGCGTTTACCCGATGCCAGGCCGGAAGCCAAAGGCCGAAGCATCGGATTCGCTCCCTATGCCACAACTCGAACTGCCGGCTTTTCCAAATGTGCAGGCCTTCTTGGCGTGTCTGATTGAAATCGGTCAGGCAGCCACGGAGGCGGGACTGAAGGGGTTGATTCTGGCTGGTTATCCCCCACCCGTAGATCGCAGCATCGCTTGGACCACGGTTACGCCCGATCCTGCCGTGATCGAGATCAATATGGCGCCCTCTCCAAACGTTGAGGAATTCCTTGGCATGGCCCGGAGCCTCTACCCATCGGCAATCGATCAAGGCCTTTCGGCCTATCGTTTCCATTACAATGGGGATGTCACCGATTCCGGCGGCGGCGGACAAATCACCTTTGGCGGCCCCGCCCCGGAAGCAAGTCCGTTTTTCCTGAAGCCATGGCTGCTACCGAACATCATCCGTTACTTTAATCGCCACCCGGCATTGTCATATTTCTTCACCCCCACCTGTGTCGGAAGTTCGAGTCAATCGCCCCGGCCCGATGAGCGATTTCGCGAATCCTTTGAGGAACTCAAACTCGCGCTGGACTTGTTGGCGATGCAAGACAACTGCGAACCGGAGCTACTTTGGGCCAGCCTCGCCCCCTTCCTGACCGATGCGTCCGGCAATTCGCACCGCAGTGAAATTAACGTGGAAAAACTCTGGAATCCCAACCTGATTGGGCGCGGATGCCTCGGTTTGGTTGAGTTCAGGGCATTTTGCATGGCATCGTCAGCGGAGACGCTGACTGCCCGCGCCGCGTTATTCCGCGCCGTGATCGCAATGCTGGCAGTTCAAAAGGACCTCACCGGCCTGATCGACTGGGGAGCCGAATTGCACAAACGTTTTGCATTGCCCTTTTTCTTGAAGCAGGATTTGCTCGAAATTCTGAAGGATCTATCTCTGGCAGGTTTGGGCTTGGGCAAGCCCATCGTTGAACGCCTGGTAGACGACAGTGATCGCATCTTGGGGCATGCCGAACTTGGCGGCTGCCGGTTGAGCATTAAACGAGCTTTGGAATTCTGGCCATTGGTCGAAGCCTCCGCCGGACAGGACCGAGGCACGTCGCGACTGATCGACTCAAGTACGACTCGTATTCAGGTTACGCTCAGACCCCCTAGCGGATCTATGGCAGATATCAGGGACTGGCGCGTCAGCAGCGGAAGATGGAGAATTCCAGTTCGCTACGAACAGGATCACGCTGGACCGGTGCTGGTCTTCGGGCTTCAATATCGGTTATTCATGCCTTGGCGTGGATTGCACCCGACCCTTGGGATACAAACACCGGTCGAATTGACCTTTCAACAAGCCAGTACTGGCGAAACCTACCGCATTACCCTGCACGACTGGAAACCCGAGGGAGGGGGCTATAATGGGCTGCCCGGCGACGGGGAGGAAAGCCGGCGCAGGCGAAACGAGCGAATGGTAATGGAAACTTTGGGACCTCACACAGTACTGGCCTTGGTCGAACCGCCCCCGTTGGCTACAACTGATTATGGCTTGGACCTGAGAGCCTGTCCCAACAGGGAGTTGGTTTGATCGAGGCCGGCTCGTAACCTTTGCTCGCGCGGTAATTTGTTCAGCGCAACTCGATCGCCCTTAGACCTTACACGTTGGCGTCCATGACCGTGCGCGGACAAGTTGACGATCCACAGAGGCGTGAGCATGTGAATGGGTTTAACCGCGCCCAGCAGAATCGGGCCAATCGTGACGCCGTCGCCGAATGCCGTTTTAAAGCTGACACTGAAAAGAACTAGTAAAAATGGCTCGAAACGGCCAGCTGCTGACGCAAGCGTTCCCCCCCGAGGCTGTTGTAGATATTGATGCAGTAATGACGAGCAACTCACGGCCAAACCGGACGTTTAAAATAATCATGTATTCTGTCGGTATTGATATTTAGAGATGAAAATGTATATTTCCTGTGTAAATGTATAAAATATCAATAAATTAGATAACCAACAGAAGTGTATGAAACAAAATTGTATTATTTGCTCAAATGCAAAGGGTAAGCGAGGTTGCTTATTAAAGGACATGACGCTTATTTGCCCTCGTTGTTGTGCTGAAATTCGTAACGCGGAATGTGAAGGCTGTTCATATTACAAAGACTCGCGGAAGTTTGCCATTGAAAAAGCCAAGAAATCACCTCAACATTTTACTATACGCATAGCACCAGAAGTTGATGATGAAATTGATCGTGCTTTACGGATGGTTGAAGCCGGTAATATTGCAAATGGAGAGTTAGTTATACGTTCATTGATGAAAGCAAATGCTGACTTATACACCATTCATTTTGCTATGGGAACCATTCACGGCTTTAAAGGACAGCATGACGAAGCAATGGCGTGCTTCGATAAATCAATAGAAATATATCCATATTATGTCGACTGTTGGTTTAATAGAGCCCTAAGTGCGCAGAAAAAAATGGATATTATAGAAATGGTTGTTTCGCTCCGTAAAGTCATCGAATTAGGTGAAAATAGTGACGAAGCTGTTGGGATGGCAAAGGAACTTTTAGGTGATTTTGAGCAGATAACTTATAAAACAACAGGGCTTGAATTAGATGAGTATATTGGAAGCTTAAAAAGATTTAATGCCACTTTTGAGTTAATGCAGAATAGACAATGGGAAAAAGCAATTGCTGGCTATAAAGAAGTTATCAGAATCAACCCATCAGCACTACAAGCTTTTGGCAATATGGCTCTTTGTTATGCTCATTTAAACGAAGATAAGAAGGCGATAGAGGCTTTCGACAGAGCTATTGCATTAGACCCTAACTATGAACCAGCAATTATTAATAAAGAAATATTTAAGCAAACTATAGCCAAAGGCCTAAAGTTTTCAGAAACGCAACCTCAAGCAACGGTCATTGAATACATGAAAGATTATGCTTTAAAAGATAATAAACTATTAATTCATGATTATTTTAATGATTAGATAATCAAGTAGTCTGAAGTGTCAGCATCAATTGAAAGTTATCATTACTCTATGCCTGCAAGGGGTCTGTGCTGCTGACACATGCGTTTCTCGTTAGCTGACGTTGATATTGATTCTGTGTGGCGGGCACCTACCGGCCAAAACCTGCCGGTCGCGACTGGCCGCTTTATGGCGATGAATTATACAGGATGAAGTTTGCCAATGTGCTTGGAAGGGACATACACAGGCTTCCAGTGAATGGCCGATTAACTCTTGAAAGGAGTCATTCAGAGGTCGCCAGTGATCAGCTCTCACACACCCAAAGTTGTCACTGTTCAATGAAAAAACACTGTATCAAACAAATGGTAAAAGCCCCTCCGTTGAGTTATGAGGTGATGTTAAGCAACCTTTAGCGCGATGTGTTCACTAAAGTGATGAGGCTTGTATTACCTTAGCCTAGACCTAGTACTCAGTCGCTATTGTTATGTCGTGTAAAACTATTATTAGTCAGCAATTGCATATTCGCTTCCCCCTTTGAAAAAGAAGGGAACAGAAAAGTTACACTTAATCTTACCCGTCATAATTAAAATGACTGACTACTAGTCCCCAAGCGATCGAAACAGCCCACATTATTATTTTCCGAGGAAAATATTCCCTCTTATAAGCGGTTCATGGTTTTAGCAAGATAACTTTGTCAGCAAATATGTGGCTACTTAAGGCCATTAAATAATTGTGACAGAACCCTGAAAAGCTAACATTTTTTTTACATCGCCAGCTTAAATTTTTACAGTTTTTTTACACCTTTCCAGAGTAGACTGCACGCTAGTGTTTTAACAAAGATTCTGTAATCAACGATTAGTTTTGGTCGTCTTATGTGAGGTGGTTTTATGGATAGTGTATATCTTCTACTGACGCTTGTTTTTTTTGCCGTCACCGTCGCTCTGGTTTATGCCTGTGAAAAATTAAGGGGGCAGTCATGAGCTGGGTTTATTTGTTAAGTGGCGTACTGGCGCTGGCGATTTTCGTTTACCTGGTTGCCGCGTTGTTTTATCCGGAGAAATTCTGATGACAAGTAACAGTTATGTTCAAATACTATTTTATGTCGTTACCCTGATCGCCTTGGCAAAGCCGCTAGGCTGGTATATGGCCAGAGTCTATGAGGGCGAGTCCGTGGGTTTGAACCGCTTATTGGCGCCGGTCGAAAGAGTGATCTATCGCCTAAGCGGCGTGAATCCCGAAGAGGAAATGCGCTGGACCGATTACGCCATCGGTTTTTTGGTCTTTAATCTTCTGGGTGCGCTGGCGGTCTTTGCGCTGCAACGCCTGCAAGCCTCCCTGCCTTTTAATCCGCAGAACCTGCCCGGCGTCAGCCCTGACTCATCATTCAACACGGCGGCCAGTTTTGCCACGAATACCAACTGGCAGGGCTATGGCGGCGAAACAACGATGAGTTATCTAACGCAGATGCTGGGTCTGACAGTGCAGAACTTCGTCTCCGCCGCAGCGGGCATGGCAGTGCTGGTCGCATTGATCCGCGGATTTACCCGGCGCAATGCAAATACCATCGGCAATTTCTGGGTGGACCTCACCCGCAGCACGTTGTACATCCTGATGCCGCTATCGCTGATCCTGGCTTTGGTACTGGTAGGACAGGGCGTGGTGCAGACTTTTAGTCCCTATCAAGCTGTACCGCTAGTCGAAACAGTCACTTATGAACAACCTAAACTGGGCG
This sequence comes from Methylophaga sp., assembly GCF_030651745.1. The sequence goes on along the minus strand of NZ_JAUSCC010000143.1, from coordinate 29,118 downwards.
CAGACGGTCAGGCCTTGCAAGACGTCAACGGCAAGCCGGTCATGGAACCGGTCGAAGTCAAAGAGCAAGTCATAGCGGTAGGGCCAGCGGCTTCCCAGGTAGCCATCAAGCAACTCGGCACCAACGGCGGCGGCTTTTTCAACGTCAACTCGGCGCATCCCTTGGAAAATCCGACGCCGTTAAGCAATTTTCTGGAGATGCTGTCGATACTGCTTATCCCGGGCGCGCTGTGCTATACCTTCGGCATGATGGTGGGTGACACCCGGCAAGGCTGGGCGATTCTGGCGGCGATGACACTGATTTTTGTCGCGCTGATTTTTGTCGCGGTACCGGCGGAGCAAAGCGGTAATCCTGCTCTGGCAGCATTGAACGTCGATCAATCGGCAAACGTCAGCCAGTCCGGCGGCAACATGGAAGGCAAGGAGACCCGGTTCGGAATTACCAACTCCGCGCTGTGGGCGGTTGCTACCACGTCGGCCTCTAATGGCTCGGTAAACTCCATGCACGACTCCTTCACGCCGATCGGAGGCATGGTGCCGATGTGGCTGATGCAATTGGGTGAAGTGATTTACGGCGGCGTCGGCTCGGGCCTTTACGGCATGATCATGTTTGCGATTGTCGCGGTGTTTGTGTCCGGTTTAATGATAGGCCGCACGCCCGAATATCTGGGTAAAAAAATCGAAGCCTACGAGATGAAAATGGCCGCGATCGCTATTCTGATTCCGCCGCTGGTCGTATTGGGCGGTACAGCGCTCGCAATCATGGTCGAGGTCGGCAAGGCATCGGTCTTCAATCCGGGCGCACACGGTTTCAGCGAAGTGCTGTATGCGTTCTCGTCGGCGGGTAACAACAACGGCAGTGCATTCGCCGGGTTTGGGGCGAATACGCCCTTCTATAACGCGATGTTGGGTCTAGCTATGCTGTTTTCCCGTTACTGGCTGGCCGTACCGGTACTCGCAATCGCGGGTTCCCTGGCCGAGAAGAAGAAAGTGCCGGTCGGTCTCGGTACCTTACCGACGCATACCCCGCTGTTTGTGGCGTTATTGATCGGAGTCGTACTCATGGTCGGTGCGCTGACGTTTGTACCTGCCCTGGCTCTGGGGCCTGTGGTCGAACATCTTCAGATGATCGGGGCTAAATAATCAGTTAATTGGAGAATTTCATGAGTCAAAAATCTGTTTCAACGTCTTTGTTCGATCGGGACATCCTGGGTGCAGCCTTGGTGGATTCATTCCGGAAGCTGACTCCACGGCAGCAATGGAAAAATCCGGTGATGTTTGTCGTTTATATAGGCAGTCTCCTGACTACCCTGCTTTGGGTGCTGGCTCTGGACGGAAAAGGGGAAGAGCCCGCCAATTTCATTTTGGCCATCACGTTATGGTTATGGGGAACGGTACTGTTCGCCAATTTCGCCGAGGCCGTCGCCGAAGGGCGCAGCAAGGCGCAAGCCGCATTTTTGCGGAGCGCCAAGCGTGATATTGCGGCGAAAAAACTGGATGAGCCGCGTTATGGTGCCAATTATTCCAAAGTGGAAGGCTCCGGTTTGCGGCGCGGTGATGTGGTTTTGATAGAAGCCGGCGATTTTGTTCCCGGTGATGGCGAAGTCATTGAAGGCGTTGCCTCAGTGGACGAAAGCGCGATTACCGGCGAAAGTGCCCCTGTAATCCGCGAATCGGGCGGCGATTTCAGTTCGGTGACCGGCGGTACGCGCGTGTTATCGGACTGGCTGGTCGTGCGTATTACCGCCAATCCGGGCGAAGCTTTTCTGGACCGGATGATTTCCATGGTGGAAAGCGCAAAACGGCAGAAAACGCCTAATGAAATTGCCTTGACCATTCTGCTGGTCGCATTGACCCTGGTCTTCCTGATGGCTACCGTGACCTTGCTGCCGTTCTCCTTGTATGCCGTGGCAACCTCGGGCGCAGGACAACCGATCACGATTACCGTTCTGGTGGCGTTGCTGGTCTGTCTGATCCCGACAACCATTGGCGGTTTGTTATCTGCCATCGGGGTAGCCGGAATTGGCCGGATGATGCAGAAAAACGTGATTGCCACCTCCGGCAGGGCCGTAGAAGCGGCTGGCGACATCGATGTATTGCTGCTGGACAAAACAGGTACGATTACTTTGGGTAATCGGCAAGCCTCCGCTTTTATACCCGTTAAAGGCGTAACCGATAAAGAACTGGCTGATGCCGCGCAATTGGCTTCACTGGCTGACGAAACCCCGGAAGGACGCAGTATTGTGATTTTGGCTAAGCAGAGATACGGGCTCAGAGAACGGGACGTGCATGCGCTGGGAGCCACTTTTGTGCATTTCAGCGCCCAAACCCGGATGAGCGGCGTTAATATTGACGGCCGACAGATTCGCAAGGGTGCCGCCGATGCCATCCGTATTCAGGTTGAACGGCTGGGCGGGCTGGGCAGCAAATTTCCGCCGGAGTTCCAGAGATTGGTCGATGAGGTAGCGCGTCGCGGCAGTACCCCGCTGGTGGTTGCTGAAGACGCGCGCGTGCTGGGCGTCATCGAACTCAAGGATATCGTCAAAGGCGGGATCAAGGAACGTTTTGCCGAATTGCGTCAGATGGGCATCAAGACCATCATGATTACCGGCGATAATCGGTTGACTGCTGCCGCGATTGCTGCCGAGGCCGGTGTCGATGATTTTCTCGCCGAAGCTACACCAGAGGAGAAGCTGAAGCTAATCAGGAAATACCAGGCTGAGGGGCGTCTGGTCGCGATGACCGGAGACGGCACCAACGATGCGCCGGCACTGGCCCAGGCCGATGTCGCGGTTGCGATGAACAGCGGCACCCAGGCGGCCAAGGAAGCCGGCAATATGGTGGATCTCGATTCGAACCCGACCAAGTTAATCGAGATCGTCGAAACCGGCAAGCAGATGTTGATGACGCGCGGCGCCTTAACGACATTCAGTATCGCCAATGACGTGGCGAAATATTTCGCAATCATTCCGGCCGCGTTCGCAACCACTTATCCGGTGCTTAACGTATTGAATGTAATGCATCTCGCAACGCCGGCGAGCGCGATTTTATCGGCCGTGATTTTCAATGCGCTGATTATTGTCGCGCTGATTCCACTGGCCTTAAAAGGCATCAAGTACAAGCCGGTCGGCGCCGCCACACTGCTGCAAAACAATTTGCTGATTTATGGCGTAGGCGGGTTGATTGTTCCATTTATCGGCATCAAGGCGATTGACCTGTTTCTGGTCACGCTGGGTCTAGTTTAAAGGAGATTGCAATGATTAAACATTTCAAACCGGCGGTTATTTTGTTTGTTCTATTGAGTGTGTTAACCGGCGTGATTTATCCCGCCGTAGTGACGGGTCTGGCACAGCTTCTGTTTCCCTCTCAGGCAAACGGCAGCCAGTTGACAGACAATGGTGGCAAGCTGACGGGCTCCAGTCTGATCGGACAGTCGTTCAGCAGCCCCGGTCATTTTTGGGGACGGCCTTCCGCAACAGGACCTTTCCCCAATAATGCCGGCGCTTCCAGCGGTTCAAACCTGGGTCCGACCAATCCGGCTCTGGTAGATGCCGTTAAAGCCCGTATTGAGGCGTTAAAAGTAGCCGATCCTGATAATAAGGCTCCGGTTCCGGTTGATCTGATTACGGCATCGGGTAGCGGGCTGGATCCACATATCAGTCCTGCAGCAGCGGATTATCAAATTAATCGCGTGGCCAAGGCTCGTAATATGAAACCTGAAAAACTCCGCGCCCTGATTGATGCTAACACTGAATCCCGTCAGTGGGGCTTTCTGGGAGAGCCGAGGGTTAACGTCCTGACATTAAATTTGGCGCTGGATGCCATTCTTTAGACGAGACTGAAGGACAAAATATATGCGTTGGCTAGAAGAATGTCGTAATGCAATTCATTGGGGGAGCAACCTCAGGGTCGAACTCTTCAGGGTTAAGACTCTGGGCTATCTGGTTTTGCTTGCAATTATGGTGACCTTGGCTGTCGGACTGATACTTTTCCTGATTGATCCCAATATTAAGTCGCCCTTCGATGGCATTTGGTCCGCCTGGGTGACGATGACTCATGTGGGCTTTGGTGACGTGGTTCCGATCTCCTTTTTCGGGCGTTTGCTGGCAGCGGGGCTGATATTGTTTGGACTGGTATTCTTTTCACTGTTCACCGCCCTGGTTTCGGTCGCTCTGATCGGCAGAAATATGGATGCTTTGGGAGCTGATATGCTGCAAATCGAACAGAAGGCGGGTCACATTCAAACCGGGGAAGACCGGATTCTAGCCGAGTTGGCCCGACTGCACGAGCGGCTGAAGGCGCTGGAGAAGCAGTTGTCATCGAACATAGACTAAGGCGAGAGGCTGAGGTATGGAAGAAAAGACAGAGAGAAGATTATATATTTACTTACCATGGGTACTGACCCTTGTTGTTTTGGTAGCAGCTACGCTCTATGGCTATTATGGCGAGAGATACAATCCTTTCGAGACGAAGTTTATCAAGCTTGATCTACTCTCAACGATGAGGAGTCATCTTCTCGAAGCTATTGAGGCCGAGAAGAACGCCGTTCTAGCCATTACCGATGAGGCATCGGAAGCATTTGCCGCCCAGGCTCGCCAAGCGGCCGATGGCGTAGAAAGCAGCCGGAAGGAAATCGAAGCCATCATCCTTCAGGAGAAGCTCCCTGGAGAGACTGAGATGATCAATGAATTCACTGTTTGTTGGGCACACTATAGAAAATTAGATGAAACCATTCTGGATCTTGCCATTCAAAACACCAATCTCAAGGCCCAAAAGATCTCCGCGACGCAATGTGCTCAAGAAATGGAGTATTTTGAAGCGAGCTTGAACCGCCTCATCCACCGGAACACGCACGGCAGCCAGTGTAATGAGGCAGTCATGCTCACGTATGAGGCACTCACTGCCGGCCTGAATATATTTGCTCTCCACAAGCCTCATATTGAAGAAGCGGATGATCAAGACATGGATAAAATCGAGCAAAGCATCAAGTCTTATGATGAATCAGTCAAGAAAGCGCTTATATCTCTTCGTGGTATTGCTGATCTAAAAAATAATGATGATCTGAAGAATGCAGAAACTGCATACGAACGATTCATGAACTTGACGGGTGAGGTCTTGAAGCTTTCCCGGATGAATACGAATATCAAGTCAGCGGATTTATCGCTGGGTAAACTAAGGTTGATTTCTTCGCAATGCCAGGAGATTCTAACCAACCTCCAAGAGACAGTTCAAGCTCAGGGTAATTATTCGCTTCCCCGTTTGAAAAAAAAAGGGGGGATTGAATAATAACGGCTCAGCAGTTCAAAGCGACCCGATAGGGGTAGCCTTATCCGGTCATCAAGACATGGCGTGAATACATCCGCAAGGACTTGTCAAGTTGTTCGCCAAAATCTTGAGCGAAGGCTTGGGTAAAAACCTTTTCCAGTTCTACGTGATTTCCGCCGGGCCGCGAGAGGTCGTGTGCCCGGCGCTCGAAGCCATCATCCCCTCGGAGAATGTGTTCGGCACTTCAGGATTGGGACAAAGTGCATACCGATTGGATTACGTTCCACAATTGAGTTAAAGAGGGAGACATTTATGTCAGATACAATCGATAACCCCATGGTCATGAAGTGCGTGGCCTATCAAAATGGCGTCAGTATCGGCGACGTAACCATCGAAGACATCAGTGAAGTGCTGCAACGGGATCACACCTTTGTCTGGCTGGGTTTACGCGAAGCGAACCATGAGCTGCTGGCCAAAATCCAGGAGGAATTCGGACTGCATGATTTGGCTATCGAAGATGCCTGTGCGGCACATCAGCGTCCGAAGATCGAGGAATACGGCGACTCACTGTTCATCGTGTTGCATACCGCTCATCTTGCGGGAGGTCGGGTCGAGTTCGGGGAAACCCATTTTTTTCTGGGCTCGCATTTTCTGGTGACAATCAGGCACGGCTATTCTAGCAGTCACAGCAAAGTCAGAGAGCGGTGCGAGGCCATGCCGCAGAAATTGGCCAAAGGGCCTGGCTTTGCGTTGTATGCGATCATGGATTTTATCGTCGATAACTATGTGCCGGTTATCAACGGTTTGCAGGCACGGTTCGATATGCTGGAGTCGGCTATTTTTCAACACCGGCCCAGCCTGCAGACCATGGAAGACCTTTACGAACTGAAGCGCGAGTTGCTGCTGCTGGAAGGCGCCATTTCTCCGGTATTGGATATCTGCAACGAACTGATGCGCCTTCATAACACCGTTATTCCCAAGGAAGGACGCGTGTATTTTCGCGATATTGCTGATCATGTTAAACGCATCGATCGAACGATTCACGGCATGCGCGAGATGTTGGTCGCGGCGATGCAAGTACACCTGACCTTTGAAACGGTGCGTCAGAACGAAGTCGTCAAACGGCTGGCCGGCTGGGGCGCGATCCTGGCGATACCCACCATGGTCTTCAGCTGGTACGGAATGAATTTCAGGCACATGCCGGAGCTGGATTGGCAATACAGCTATCCGGTGGTGGTCGGCGGCGTGGCGTTAGGCAGTCTGCTGCTGTATTTACGCCTGAAAAGAACCGGCTGGCTATAAATTAACAATGCATACACGATACGCGAGATCATCATCATGAACAACGAACGCCCCGATCCCGATCAATTGCTGGCTCGCGTCGAGCGGGATAAAGCCAAGGCCCGGCGAGGCCGGCTGAAGATATTTTTCGGTGCGGTAGCCGGCGTAGGTAAGACCTATGCCATGTTGCTGGCGGCCAGGGAGAGACGAGCCGAAAATATTGACATCATTGTCGGTCTGGTGGAAACCCATGGACGCAAGGAAACGGCCGCTTTGCTGGAAGGCTTGGAGGTGTTGCCGCCCCAGCAGATTGACTATCGCGGGGCGACTTTGCGGGAGTTCGACCTGGATGCAGCCCTCAAGCGCAAGCCTTCAATCATTCTGGTTGACGAACTGGCGCACACCAATGCACAGGGTTGCAGGCATCCCAAGCGTTGGCAGGACATCGAAGAGCTCCTCGATGCCGGCATCGATGTGTATACGGCACTCAATGTACAGCATCTGGAAAGCCTCAATGACGATATAGGCCAGATTTCCGGCATACGGGTTTGGGAAACCGTGCCGGATACGGTGTTTGAAGAGGCCAATGAAATCGAACTGGTGGATTTGCCGCCCGACGAGTTGCTCGATAGACTGAAAGACGGCAAGGTTTATTTGCCGCAACAGGCTCAGGAAGCGATTAAGCATTTTTTCCGCAAAGGCAATCTGATTGCCTTGCGGGAACTGGCTCTCCGGCATACCGCCAACCGCGTCGATGCCCAGATGCTGGATTACCGCGAGGATAACGCTATCCGCGAAGTCTGGCAGGTCAATGAACGCATTATGGTCTGTATCGGCCCCAATGCCTTGGCGGAACGACTGGTCCGTGCCGGCAAGCGCCTGGCTACCAGCCTGCGCGCTCATTGGCTGGTAATGTATGTCGAAACGCCCGAATTGCAACGCTTGCCGGCGGAAAAACGGGATGGCGTACTGCGCATTTTGCGTCTTGCCGAACAGTTGGGCGCCGAAACCATGGCATTGAGTGCGCCCGATATGAGCTCCGCCATCATCAAGCTCTCCAAGGAAAGAAATATTACCAAGATCGTCATGGGGAAACCGACCCGCCGGGGCTGGAAGCGTTTGCTGCTGGGTTCGGTGGTGGATGTGCTGATTAGCGATGCGCACAACATCAATCTGTATCTGCTGGGCAGTCCCAGATCTGAAAAGGGCGGTAGCGGGGATAAATCAGAGAGCTCCCTGTACCGGAAAAGCCCGCTTCCCGGACTCAGCGCGAGACTTAAGACACGCAAAAAAGGCTACTATTTCGGCTATGTCTGGGCCATCGTCGTGACGCTAGCCAGCGCCCTGTTAGCGCATCTGACGTTCGGCAAGTTCGAGTTGGCCAATCTGATCATGTTTTTTTTGCTGGGTGTGGTTTTTATTGCTACCCGTTTCGGGCGGGGGCCCTCCATTCTGGCCTCCTTGCTCGGAGTCGCCCTGTTTGACTTTTTCTTTGTCAGGCCTTACCTCAGCTTTTCGGTAGCCGACAGTCAGTATCTGGTGACCTTCGTGGCGATGTTAACTGTGGGGATGGTGATCAGTAACCTTATGGCCAATGTGCGCTCCCAGGCCAAGGTAGCTGCGCACCGGGAACGCCGCGCTACCGTTCTTTATGCGATGAGCAAGGATCTGGCAAGCAGCCGGAATGAGGATGAAATCGTGCGCACGGCGGTGCGCCATCTCCATTCGGAGTTCGGCAGCCGTAATGTCATTTTGCTTCCTGATCCCAATGGCCTGATTGTCTACCCGAAAGATCCCAGTATGCGGGAATCGCTCCATGCCGCAGACCTGAGTGTGGCCCAGTGGGTTTTGGATAATAATGAGATTGCCGGCCAGGGAACCCATACCCTGGCAGGTGCCGAGGCCACTTATTTTCCTCTCAGCAATGGCGAAGCGGTGGTGGGCGTGTTGGTATTGCTGCCCGTCAACTTGCGCCGCATATTCCTTCCCGAACAACAGAAATTGCTGGATACTTTTCTCCAACAGATCGCCCAGGCGATTACGCGCGTCAGGCTAGCCGAACAAGCCAAAAAAACGCAACTGGATATGGAAGCCGAGCGTTTGCGTAACTCGCTGCTCAGTTCCATTTCCCATGATCTGCGCACGCCCTTGGCGACCATCGTCGGTTCAGCCAGTACGTTAGTAGAAGAAGACAAAGCACTCAAGGCAGAAGACAAGCTTGAACTGAACCGCGCCATTTATGATGAAGCGCAACGGATGTCGACACTGGTCAATAATATCCTGGATATGGCCCGGCTTGATGCGGGCGCCGTAGTGCTGAACAAACAGTGGTATCCGCTTGACGAAATTATCGGCGTCGTGTTGACGCGCTTGCAAAAACGTCTCGAAGGCCGTACGGTAACCGTTAAATTGCCGCCCGGCACCCCGATGATTTATGTCGATACGGTGATGATTGAACAGGTTTTGATCAATCTGCTGGAAAATGTTCTCCGTTATACACCGGAGAAAAGCCCCGTTGAAATCACGGCAGAAGCTTCTTCTTTTGCCGTGGAAATCTCGGTAGCCGATCAGGGGCCGGGCATACCCAAGGGCTTCGAAAGCCAGCTGTTTGAAAAATTTTACCGGGTTCGCCACGAGGCGGCGCAAAGCGGTGTAGGACTGGGTTTGGCGATTTGCCGGGCCATCATTGAAGCGCATGGCGGGAGCATCCGGGCACAAAACCGGCCCACGGGAGGTGCGGTGTTTTCATTCATGATTCCATTAGATCACGCGCCGCCAATGCTGGGACCGGAAGAATGAGTCGTATATCGATGTTACTCCCTCTCCTGATGGAGAGGGTTGGGGAGAGGAGAGTAGTTAGCCATGACTAATACCAGCCCTATTATTGTTGTTATAGAGGATGATCCGGCGATACGCCTGTTTTTACGAACCGGCCTTGGTGTTCATGGCTTCAGGGTGTTCGAAGCAGAAACTGGCCGGCAAGGCATTGTTGAGGCAGGTGTACGCAAACCTGACCTCATTATCCTGGATCTGGGCTTGCCAGACATGGACGGTATTGACGTTATCAAGACCATCCGGGAATGGTCGGTCATGCCTATCATTATTTTGTCCGCACGCAGCGCCGAGCAGCATAAAATCGATGCGCTGGATGCCGGCGCCGACGATTACCTGACCAAGCCTTTCGGTTTAGGTGAATTGCTTGCCAGGATACGGGTAGAAATGCGCCATTCGGTAAGTAGTCCGACGCAGGATCAAAGCGGTGTATTTACTACCGGAGCGCTAAAAGTCGATTTACTGAAGCGTCAGGTCGTTATCGGCGATAGGGAAGTCCATCTCACGCCAATTCAGTACCGGCTTTTGTCCGTGCTGATTAAAAATGCCGGCAAGGTATTGACGCATCAATACCTGCTCAAGGAAGTCTGGGGGCCCTCTTATAGGGATAATTCGCATTATCTGCGGATTTACATGAGTCAACTCAGACAGAAACTGGAAACCGACCCGGCTCAGCCTCAGTATATATTGACGGAATCGGGTGTAGGCTACCGGCTTAAAGTCTAACTTCCTGAGGTTGGTTTCAAAACCGGTTACTCCATCCGGGTCGGTCCTAAATCCAGTTAATTATCTCCCAAACGGTCGAAATATCCCGTTTGTTTACGCGGGTCTTACTTTCACCAGCTGAACTATTTTTATAAAATTTTTATATAGTGACCGTAACTCTTTACAAAAATTTTATGCGTAATTGATTAAGATAGGCCTGTCTTAACAACAAGGTGAAAAAAACCGTATGACACTTCAAACCTTTTTTGGTCTTGATAATGATGAAAATGCATGGTTACTCGTTCAGCGTAGCGAGGGAAAAACCGTGTTTTTACGGCGATTCCAAAATACGATAGATGGACTCAATGAGCTTTCTAAGTTTATAAAAAGCCGGTGTGAAAAGCCGAAAATCTATATTAAATCGACTGGCAATGCGACATTGAGTCTTTTGAAATATCTCTGTGGCATTCCTGATATTGAGGTCATGCTTGTTTCGCAGGCGGGATTTAAACAGTACCAAACCTGTTTGCCGAAAAACATCGTAAGAAATTGTAATGCGACTTTCGATGAAGCAGAGATACTTGCCAATTGCGCTGAACGTAAGTTCTAAGCGGCACGGTTCTGAAACCTCTCACCAAAAAATACCATGAAATTATTGAAAGGTTCTGTTGTAGCGCTTATTACCCCCTTTGTTGATGATGCGGAGCAATCTGTCAACAAGGACAAACTCGCTGAACTGGTCAAGCTGCACGCCGACAGCAAAACTGCGGCGATTGTGCCTTGCGGCACGACTGGCGAATCACCAACGCTGCTTAAAGAAGAGTGGGAAGTAGTCGTATCTACGGTAATTGAAGCAGCCCGAAATACAACGCTCAAAGTTATTCCCGGCACCGGTTCGAACAGCACGCGGGAAGCGCTCAGATTGACGGAGCGTGCGGCAGAACTGGGCGCCGATGCATGTCTGGTGGTAACGCCTTACTACAATAGACCCAGTCCGGAAGGTTTGCTTGCGCATTTTCAGGAACTGGATAAAGTCGGTATTCCGCTCATTCTTTATAATATTCCCAGCCGAACCGGAATCGATCTTGGGGCTGACCTCATCATGGAACTCTGCGAAAAGTGTCCGTCAATAGCCGGATTAAAGGCATCAAACGGCGATCTTGATCAAATTACTGAGGTTATCTACCGATCTTCACAGCTTGGAAGGCCCTTCTCGGTATTTTCCGGCGATGATTCGTTGACGCTGCCCATACTTTCAGTAGGAGGAGTCGGTGTGTTTTCAGTGGCGGCAAACATTATGCCTCGGGTGATGGACGAACTGGTTGCCAGTTTCACGCGCTCGGACTTGAATCAATCCAGGATCATCATGCATGCTGTTCATGGTTTTTGTTGCGCTTTACTTAGCTCGGGTTCAAATCCGGCGCCTATTAAATCGGTAATGAACCGTGCGGGTATGAAGGTTGGATCATGCCGGAAACCCTTGGTGGATTTATCGAAAGAAAAGGCAGCAACGCTTTGTTATGAGTTGCAGATGATGGTAACCCGGCTTTCCGCGCATCATGTTCCTTACGACCAAGTCTTAACGAAATTTTTATGACCCTGCCGTGGAGTAATACTGATGGTGGAATTAGAAGCATACATCAAACTGCTGGCTGGGCTGTTGCCGGTGGTAGACCCTATCGGCGCCATCCCGCTTTTCATAAGCCTGACTGAACATCGAAGTTCCGCGGAGCGGCAGCGTATCGCCTGGGTTTGTGCGATGTCAGTCGGTGTTGCGCTGCTGATTGCCCATATAGGCGGCAGTTTTTGGCTAAAAATTTTCGGCATAGGTATTCCCTCGTTTCAAATTGCGGGCGGTATTGTCGTTCTGTTTATGGGGATTTCCATGGTCAAAGCGTCGCATGACCGCTCCCGAAATACGCCGGAGGAGCGGGTAGAGTCGGTTGATAAAGAGTCTATCGCCGTCGTACCGATGGCAATTCCTCTGCTGAGCGGTCCCGGTGCCATGAGTACCGTTATTGTCAACCATAACCTGAATCCTTCCTGGAACTATGATGTGCTGGCAGCTGGCGTTATCGCTACGGTAGCTTTGGCAGTGTTGCTCTGTTTGTTGATGGCGGAAAAGATTGAGGATTGGCTGGGGACAACCGGTATGAATGTGATTACTCGCGTATTTGGTTTGATTATTTTATCCATCGCGGTGGAGTTTATCACCAAAGGATTGGCCGCTGTTTTCCCTATATTGGGGCAACCGGCGTGAGCCCTGATTTTGTCCTGTCTTGCCCAGCCTCTTTTATGTAGAAATATCACCGTAATTATTTCATTTTGAAAACACTGTATGACTATCTTCGTTATTGCCTTTTTGATCATCCTTAGCGGCGTCTTCGTCATGTCGGAAATGGCGATTGTGTCTGCGCGCAAGGCACGCTTGCAGCAATTGAGCGAGGGTGGCCGCACAGGTGCCGGCCGGGCGCTCGCCCTCGCCAATAAGCCCGCAAATTTTCTATCGACCGTCCAGTTGGGCATCACGGTTATCGCCATTCTCAGCGGCGCAATGGGCGAAGCCACCTTGTCCGAGCAGGTTGCCGAGAGCCTGTCTCATATCGCTTGGTTGCAGCCCTACGCCGACTTGCTGGCGTTCTGGATCCCGGTCACGGGAATAGCCTTTTTCTCGCTGATCCTCGGCGAGCTTGTGCCCAAGCGCTTGGCCCTTTTAAATCCGGAAGGCATCGCCAGCGCCATGGCGCGACCGATGGAGGTTATCTCGGCAATCGCCTTCCCGCTGGTGCGGCTAATAAGTTTCGTTACCGATAGGGTGCTTTGGGTGCTCGGAGTGCGGGAACCTGTGCACTCTCCCATTACTAAGGAAGAGATCAACGTGCTCATGGAGCAGGGAGCAGAAGATGGTGTGTTCGAGCAACACGAGCAGGCGCTGGTGTCGCGTATTTTCCGGCTGGATGATCAATCAATCAGGAGCGTGATGACACCGCGAGGCGATATTGTCTATTTCGACCTGAGTGACTCCTTCGAGACCAATCGCCAAAAGTTGCTGAGAAGCGGCCATTCGCGGTTCCTGATCTGCAAGGGTGGGCTCGGCGAGGTGGTAGGTGTGCTGCGGGCTAAGTCTGTACTGGACGCCTTCCTTGAAGGCAAGCCCTTCGACTTCGCCAGTGATGCAGTCAAGCCGCTTTATGTACCGGAAACCATGACGATGATCGAATTGCTCGAAGCCTTCAAGAAACACCGCCAGCATCTCGCCTTGGTGGTCGATGAATACGGGGAACTTCAGGGACTGGTGACGATAAATAACGTGATGGGGACATTGGTTGGCGATGTCGCGAGTGTCGAAGACGAGTTGCAGCCAGAAATCGTGCGAAGGGAAGACGGATCATGGCTGGTTGACGGCAACATCCCGATTGAGCGTTTTCGGGAGGCAATGAAACTCGATCACAAGCTACCTGGCGAGGGCATGCAGGCCTACCGGACGCTGGCCGGATTTGCCATGATGTGCCTGGGGCGCGTGCCGCAGGTCGAGGATCAATTCGTCAGTGACGGCCTCCGGTTTGAGATCGTCGACATGGACCAAAATCGTGTGGACAAACTCATCGTCTCCAGGATCGGGGTAGAACCGTTCTCATCGCATGAAGCAACACCCGGCAAGCGTGAGGATGAGTAAGTGCCACTCTTCATTCGAAACCGAGCGCAAGCGAAGTCCTGTCAAATGACTTCAGCCCCGTAACGATCGCATTCCCTTGGCTCACTTCCGAAAGTTCTACACAAAACTGATGTCCGGCCTTGTGTATTCAATCCAACACGATGGTTCAATTTCTGCGCAATATAGTAGAGAACGAACGCAGTGGTGGCAATTCACTTCGTTTTGCGAAGCGTCATCTTGCGCGGCTTCAATAACTCGGCCTCCACATCCAACTTCTTCGCCAGAAAGATTGCGGCGTCGAGTTTAATGAAGTTGCGTTTGCGGTAAAACTTCAGCGCTCGTTCGTTGTTCTCGGCGACCTCGAGCACGATGTGAGTGCAACCGCGCAGCCGCGCTGCGTGCTCAATCTGCTCGAAGATGAAGGAACCAATGCCCAGCCCGTGGTATCCCGGATGCACGGCGATTTCTTCCACGAACAGCGGGCGCATGTCCCGTTTGGCGAAATAGCGGTGATTCATAAAGTTGTCCGAACCGACGATTTCGTAAGCGAACTCGACGTAGCCGACCAATTCATGTTTTTCGCCTTTTTTCAACTCGAACAAAAGCTGCTCGATGCCTTCCTTTTCGTAGATGTCGAAAAAATGCTGTTTCAGCCGTGGACGCTGGTATTCGACGGTCTCGCGGTTGACGTCGCGAAACACCAGCTTTAGGAATTCCCACACACGGTTAAGATCGCGGCGATCACGCCCTTACACAAAAGATAACTTTTATCGGTCTGTGCCATATTATGCTGGGCAGTCGATTTCGACGATTGGGAATTACCTCCCGATGGTGCAGCCTGTCCTGGTATCGAATGTTTAATCGTAATCAAATCTTTTCCCACAATCACCTCTTTGACCAGCAGTCTCATAATTCGTTGGCGTTGACCAATATCGAGGGTATCGGCATTTGAGCGCAAGCGTTCCAGAAACGCCGTTAGGGTTTCGGCAAGCTGTAAATACGCCGCACGATCCGCTGTTTGGTGATTGATCGCTTGAAGTTCTGCCTGCATAGCCTGTTCTCGTTGCCGCAATGGCGGCATTCTGACACGAAGTTCGTCAAGCGACAGCAACTCTTCCTGGTAGGCCGTTAATAATAGCTCCATGCTTTTACGCACCCGAATCAAATCGCGGTTTAGCGTTTCCAGCCGCCGCTGGGTTGGACTGGATTCACGGGCGGCTTCCAGTCGGCGATTCAACTCGTTCTGGATGAGTGTCGGATCTTCCAGAAGACGGAGAATTTCGTCCCAAACCAATTGATCAAGCAAATCCTGGCGAATGGGTTTTTGATCACAGATGGCTTTACCGCCATGACGATAGGCATCGGAACCCGAGCAACGATAGTAGTAGATTTTGCGTGTTGACGTACGTGCTGAGCTTCGATAGAGTGCATAGCTACACTGACGACAATGCACCATTCCCTGGAGAATACTGGGCTCAATGGTACGTCGTGGCCCATGCTGTTTGTTGTAGTCCAAATTTTCCTGAGCCATGGCGAATGTTTCCTCACTGACCAAAGCGGGTACAGGAATCTCTAACCATTCCGTGCGTGGACGCTCATGGCTAGCACTATTTGACTCTGCAAAGCCGCCGCGTAAACGTAGTGGTCGGGTAATGCGTTGACGTGCCGCCATACCCGTTTTGCCAAAACAGGCACGACCTTGGTAGGCAGGATTACGCAGCATTGCCCATATAACGGAACGTTCCCAACGGGCCTTTTGTTTACGGGTTGGCAAACCTAAGTCGGTTAACTGGCGGGTAATAGCACCAATGCTCAGTCCTTCAACTGTGTAGAGATTGAAAACCTTGCGCACCACATCTGCTTCGGCTTCAATGACTTCGTAGTAAGCTGCTGTCTCATCGGTCTTACGAATGTAGCGATAACCATAGGGCGCACCACTCAATACGCTGACTTCCCCCTGTTTTGCTCGATGCCGTTTGCCACGCCGTGAGCGTTCCAGAATCTGCGCCCGCTCGTATTCGGCAATCATCCCCTGGAACTGCAACAACAATTGATCTTCCGGGGTACCTGAGTGTGGTGCTTTGATGAATACCATATCGACCCCATGACGGGCCAGCTCCTCAGTAAGCAAAACCTTATAGGCATATTTGCGGCTCAAGCGATCAGGTGACAGCGCTAAAACCGCTTGGATTTGACCTTCTGCGGCTAAATCCCTGATTCGCTCAAGCCCTGGCCTGATTAAATGGGCCCCACTATAACCTTCATCTTCGAAAACCCATTCATCCGGTACCTGGTAATTTTCTTGGCGGGCAAATTCTATCAGCGCCGCCGTCTGACTGGCTATGGTCTTCTCCTCCTTCTGTTGATCCGAAGAGACACGGGCGTAGATGGCGGCTATTTTCATGGTGTTCTCCTTTTAGTCCTGTGGATTCATCAATTCGGCGTTCCCGGTTCGGAACCAGGATGGCAAAGACTTGTTCCAGTTTAGTGGCATGCAGACGATCAAAAGCAAATTCCAACTGTATTTCATGACTTCGCCGATGGCGATTAGCCATGGCGGTGCAACTTGTCGAGAAAACTGACGATGGCATGTGCCACAATCTCGCCAATAGACATGCCGCTGGTTTGCGCATGCGACCGAAGTCGCTTCACGACATCCGCAGGTATTTTGATAGTGATCGGAATAGAGGGTGAAGCGACCAAGGCTGGCGCATCGATTTGCTGCGCTTCCTGAAGATAGCGGTAAGCCTGTCTGCGCGACAAGCCAAACTGTTGGGTCAAGGCTCCAGCCGCTTCGGCCAAGGTGTAACCCTGTGCCAGCAAGTTGAATGCGGCATTCAGCCGGTGGGTTTTGTCGGTGTTTGAGGATCGCGTCATGAGTCATATATTTATTACCCTTTACGTCTCATGTCAAGCAATGAATTTGAGCGACTGAATTCAATCTGCCGTTCAAATTCAAAGTTATCTTTTGTGTCTATGGCGTGATGGCGCCGCCCGCTGCTAACAAGGCAATTTCATAGCTGCCTGGGCCGACCGGCGCATGTTTCCCCGCGTCTCCGCAACCTTTAACCGACAATTGCCGGACGCGTTCGACGTATTCAGATGTATGGAATACCGTGAGTTCTTCGATCGTCGCCGGGCGCGGTTCGATACGCGTCATGAGCGGGGTAAGCCCGGCCAAATCGAGTAAATGCTTGGTCCGCATCGCCAACCGGTAATTGGACGGATGCAGGATAGGTTCGACAAAAGGCACGGGTATCGGGCCGTGCGCGGTCCAAAACATTTCACAGCCTGGGTTGTGCTGCAGGTAGCGGTCGTCGTAAACGAATCCGACCTCTGGCGAATCGCTCATCTT
The DNA here is from genome assembly GCF_030651745.1 of Methylophaga sp. Next base: position 12,026 of record NZ_JAUSCC010000143.1, on the reverse strand, counting down.
AACCTCACTCCATAACAGCCATATCCGGGCTGGAAACGGCCTCGGAATACGCAAAGCCGAGTTCATTGAATATGTCTTCGGTGGATTTCCCCATTATTTTCTCCAGCTCATGCGAGAAATAGTTGGTGATGCCCTTGCAGAGCACAGTGCCGTCACCCGAGGCAATCTCGAGAACGTCACCCTTGTCGAACGTACCCAAGACCGAAAGGATATCGGCCGGTATTATCCCGCAGCTCTTGTCTATTGCGCACTGCATTGCACGTTCATTAACAACAATGCGCCCTTTGGGCTCGGATGCAAACGCGATCCAGTGTTTCCTATTGTTCATCTTCGGAATCGTTCGAGGGATGAAAACCGTGCCTATCTCCTCATGGATAGCCTTTTTCAAGGCTTTTTTGGCGGTCCCGTCGCAAACCACAACTTTGACAGACACCTCGGTCGCGATTCTGGCAGCCCGGAGCTTGGAGAGCATGCCTCCTCTCCCGGCCTCGCTGACCCCGTCACACATGCCGATCAGGTCATCGGTGATGCTCTCGACTTTGCGAATGAGTTTGGCCCCTTGCGCTTTAGGGTTCCGGTCATACAGTCCATCAACATTCGTGAAGATGATAAGGAGATCGGCGTCGATGGCCACCGAGACATGGGCCGCGAGAGTGTCATTGTCTCCGAAGGCGGCCTTCTTTATGTCCATGACCGTGACGGTGTCGTTCTCGTTGATGACCGGGATGATGCCGCGGGCAAGGAGCGCGTTCAGGGTGTTCCTGATATTTAGGTATTTCATCCTTTCTGAGAAATCATGATTCGTGAGTAGCACTTGAGCAAGGATCTTACGGTCCTTGAACGCATCTTCGTAGGCGTTCATGAGGTCACTCTGGCCAACCGCAGCGAGCGCCTGGAGCGTTGCGACATCCCTTGGTTTCTCGCTCATGCCGAGCTTCTTCATCCCGGTCGATATCGCTCCCGATGTGACTATGGCGAACTCGTGCTCGGTCATGCCGATTATCTTGTTCGCAAGCTCGTCAATGAGCATATGGTTTATCCCGGTGCTCCCATCGAGCAGTGAGCTACCTAGCTTTAGTACAATTCGCATATTTTTATTTTGTCAAAAAAGTGAATTTTCTATACCAATAATATTGATGCAGGTCTATACGGCAGATGATTAAAACCGCCCCCAAAAACGCTTAGCCAAAGGAATAGATTTATGTCCCTTGCCTCCCTGGGTTTATGAAGAAAAATTAGACAAATTTGATTATACTCAGTCGAGTGTAAAAAAATTATAAAAATAATCTGGCAACCATTGAGTTTCGCAACACTTCAAAAGCGCCGCTGGAATGGACTAATTCACTGGTGTTAGGCACTGAGCCGATGAAGTTTGCAAGGCTTTGAATTAAAGTCTGAATGGACAGCGCTGTTTTGCCTACCATTTCCCGGCGTGAAGTCTAACTCCCTGCGATTTTCAAAATCGATTTCCCTATCCAAGTAGGATTCTGAATTCAGTTAATTACTTCCCAAACGGCCTAAACATTCCATTTGTCTACGCTGTACTTACTCTCTCCGGCTGATAAATCTTTATGAAATCTTTATATCTTTACCCTAAATCTTTACACAAAGTTTATAGGTAATTTATTAAGATAGATTTGCCTTAGCAACTGATGTTACGTACAGATTAACAACTATCAATAACTGACACTCATTTTTGTTTCGTAAGTTATTGGTCTTTCGTTTACTTGCATATTATCAGTTCAGCAAGTCAATCCATGTAAAAGGAAGGTAAAAGATGGCTAACCAAAATCCCAATGCTTACTATTGTAATATTATCAATTCGATGAACCAGGCTTTCGATAATGAAAATTTTTATGGACTGGAATATGTCCTTGACGAGCTGGTCAGTGAAAAACCGGCTCCGGCAAACCAAAACACGATAGATTGGTTTGGCGCTACCGATTATTTTGCTTGAATATAATTGTTTCCATAGTTTTAGCGAAGCTGTAACCAGACGGCATATAAGCAAAAGCTACTTGAGATGACAGCGTTCCGTATTTCAAAACTCATCGGAACAATCAAACTTTTGAGAAATTATTTCGGGAGACTGTTTTGATGGATGAAAAGGCATTACTTTTGGCTGCTGCTTGGTATCTTGTTCAGTGTCCTGAAAATGTTGGTTCAAGATGGTGTGTGGCAAGCTTTATGTGGCTAGACTTGCTGCTCAAATGTCGTCAAATTGTAGCTTCTCTCCCAGTGCGCCTAATTAAGTATTTCGTTAGATGATCTAAAACGTTGTCAGCGAATTTCCGCGACTTTCCGCTTTCCGTGGGGAACCGGTCGTTCAGCTATGGGATGCCGGTGACCGGATTGGGTCGATAGTGCTTCTTTGCCAATGACCGGTATCGGGAAGCTGAAATTCCTATCCGAATGTCTGAAAGGGGTCGTTTGCCGACGACCAGATAACAAAATTTTGCTTAGTGCCAGTGACTGCTTTTAAGTAATATCAAGAGCAGTGTTTAACGGTGTCAAAGCATTTATATCCATCGGTTTATATTTGAAACTGTGGGTGAACTTTAGAACTTCTTCGATTGTTTGATCAACTGATCAATTTCCCAGTCTTCCTTATCAGACGACCCTATTTCCAGAGGGAAAACTGTTCCTCGAAACGTTAACCCGGCGAGGTATGATTCAGTTTCGCCTGCCAGCAAATCACTTCAAGTAAGACCAACTTACTGCAAACGACGGTTCTGTAAACTGATAAAATCAGCAGGTTATGACCAAGGGAGTTAAACAGTGATTAAGTCAGAACTGGTAAATGCGCTCAATGAGAAATTAGCTGAACTTTCGATAAAAAATGTAGATTTGGCCATCAATTGCATGCTGGCCCAGATGGTAGATGCATTAGTCCAGGGCCAACGCATCGAAATCAGGGGTTTTGGTAGTTTTGATCTGCATCATCGGACTGCCCGACTTGCCCGAAACCCTAAATCGGGTGAAAGGATTAATTTACCGGCTAAAGTAGTTATTCATTTCAAACCAGGCAAGGAATTGAGAGACCGAGTGGATGCAGCGCGCGCTCAATGCGACATCAAGGAATGAACTGCTTTATTTGGACAACTAATCCGACCCGAATGCGTTCACTGCTCATTTGTCGTGCTGTCTTACATTATTTTCATTACTCCCGATCACCGCCAACCACCATCGGCATGAGCCATTAGTGCGTGTTTTAAAAGTCGCCTATGCTATCTAAATCTGCAAAAATTTAAATTTTTGCCATGACCAAGAAGACACGGATTAAACGCTATCCCACCGATTTAAACGATAGAAAATGGAAGTTGATCCAAGATTTATTTCCGGCCGCCTTGCCAGGTGGTAGGCCCAGGCAAGTGAATTTACGCAAAGTTGTTAATGCTATTTTGTATATCGCTCGTAGCGGTTGCGCTTGGCGACTTCTGCCCCTCAATAATTTCCCGCCCTATCAGACGGTATATGGATACTACCGGCGCTGGACTAAAGACGGAACGTGGGAACGGATTCACGACACGCTGAGGGCTCAGGTTAGGCGAAAAGCCGGGCGTCATAAACATCCTACGGCGGGCAGTATTGATAGCCAAAGTGTTAAAACCACTGCATTGGCCGGTATCAAAGGGTACGATACGGCCAAGTGCATCCAGGGTCGTAAACGCCATATTCTGGTGGATACCTTGGGTCTGTTGCTGGTGGTCGTCGTGACCGCTGCGAATGTACCGGAACGAGAAGGGGCGAAATTGATCCTGGCGTCACTGACGGGCAGCTGCAAAAAACTGCGGCGCATTTGGGTCGATGGTGGCTACCGTGGCCAAGAATTTAGCGCGTGGATAGCGGAGCGTTTTCGTATTGCCTGGGCTGTTGTTCTTCGATCCGATAAGGCAAAAGGCTTTGAATTGTTGCCACGTCGCTGGGTCGTAGAGCGAACCTTTGCCTGGCTTTATCGCTACCGCCGGTTGAGTAAGGATTATGAAGTCAGTACTGAGTCCAGTCGAGCATTTGTCCCTATTGCCATGATTAATTTGATGCTCAATAGACTAACCAAAGGCTCTCCTGCTAACTTTTGAGACACGTACTTAGTAATTAAAGCGCCGCTCACCGATTTCCCAACCGACCACGCGCGCGGATTATCGGCTGGAAGCCATCGCCAGCCACGCTTATTTTTTGTCGGTTTTGGATCGACCGCCGCCGATCAGAAACAAAAATACGCCCATGGCCAATGGCTGCTTTTGAATAGTTTCAAGTGTCAGTTTTATTTCGTTGGCAGTCTATCAAACCGATTAAAATCGTTACCCTCGAATATCCGTTTTATCAATCTTCCGGTTCACGCTACTCATCAACTTTTAGCTCAATCAGCCTAACCCACCAACACTTATGCCTGTGAGTCATTGATCAGCTTGTTTTTCGCTGTTATTTAGTCGCGATTAATTTGTCCGCTCTTTTCATGATGATTGGGATCATGTCGATTTTGTCCCTTGGTATTTTCACAGCCCCAAAGGATCATCAGGATCAAAAGCATGAGTGCGGCGGGTTTCATCATCGTCTCCTTAGTCAAGGACTGGCACAGGCAAATAATATAACAGCGTCTTACTGACCGCACCCTGAAATTCACGCCAAAGTAGCAGGATCAGGCGGGATTGGTAAGGCAAGATTTTGAACGTTTGCTTTCGAGCGTTTACTGATTTGCAGGAGTGACGGCGATTGGGGCAGGAATGACTGGACGTTTTCGGCTTTTGACACTCGCACGGTCGTGCTTAAGCGCGGTCTGCGCTTGATCGGCATCAAAAGGGTATTGGTTGCGTTTATAGCCCCCTGTGCCAGGATAGTTATAGCCCCGCACAAGCTAATTGATGCCGGACTGTCGGAGTCTGGAAGCTTTGACTGACGTTGTCCTGTAACCGCCGGGTGACCAGGATTTGCTTTCGCGTTTTAACGGCTCCGACATTCCCTGCCGAAATGACGGCGTTGCTGTCCTTGCCACGACTTCCGCGAACTATGCCATTAAAAATGGCCCCTTGCGGGGCCGGGTGTTAGCGAGGTGAATACCCCTTCTGAGACAATGCGGTTTGTAAACCCGCTATCGCGTTTCTCATGCGTTCGGCTTCGTCTGTGTCGACAGCATGATCGCTGAGGCTCTGCCAGCCGATCCGTTTAATCAGCTGTGCCAGCGCCCAGGCGTCTTGATCGTTGAGTTCTAAAGTCAGGGTCACTGTCATCATAAAATGGCCTCCTTTGGCTGAGCAATTAATATTCACTGGGTAATAACAGGATCCGGTGCTCGCCCTCTTCGATCAGAAATAAGCGCCAGTCCCCTGGGAGCAGATCGGTATAGAAGAGCTCGAAGCTGGCGAGCGTCTCGTCATTGCCGTCCGTGACGGTGATGACCGCCGTTTTATCGGGGTTAACCGTCAATGACAGTGCCCCAAAGGCCTGTTGCTGGACTGCCAGGAACGGGGCTATTTCCAGCGCGACGGTATCGAGCAGCCAATAGGCGCCTTGTTTGCCGCCGTGTTCGGCCAGGTACTTGACGCCATCGGTATACAGCAGCGTGGGATTGAAAGGATGCCGGTACCAGCGCTCGGTACCGGTGAATTGGTTTAATGATGAACGCAATGCCGCGGCATCCCGTTCGGGTTGGCCAGATTGTTTTGGATTGGCTTCTGTCATGGTGTTGCTCCACAGTTGGAAAAAGCGGGAACACACGTTTCCCCGAGCCGGGGATTGGTGTGCCCCGGTTGGGTTGATGACACTACGCTTTCAAGGCTTGCATGGCTTCAGCCAGGGTCCACAGCGCTTTGTTCAGGCGCACATCGCCGTCAATGCCATTGATCTGGCGGGTGCGGGTGACTTTGCCCTGCTGATTGAGCCGCGGAAGACCGCCTTTCAGCAGATTTTCCTGAACCACGTTGAAGGTGGTCCATAAATCATCCCCGGCATCGGCCGAGCGTCTGCGTCTGAGTACCGCCTGCTCGGTTGGTTTCGCATCGGTTTCACTGAAGCGTAAGGGCAAGGCGGCGTGGGCAAAGGCCTGTTGTTCAGCCTCGGATAAGCGCAATGCCGACATGTCGGCTTTGGCGGCGCTGATCCGGTCAAAGTTAGCGAGCACCTGATAAGCGCCCTCTATGACATTGTCGACCACCTGACCGCAGTGCCGAACGCGGATATCGTGGTATTGATCGCCACAGACCATGCCGTTTTGGCACACATACCGGAAACAGCCGGCCAGCATTTGATAGGAACTGGAGCCGTCATGTGAATTCAACAAGATGATTTCATTGGCGGCATCGTCTGCTTCAATTTGACTGGCATGGCGCAGCCGGAGCATGTGTTTGGCAAAGCCCTGACGGGAATCATCCCGCACCAGGGCCTGGGTCGCCATAAACGGCTGAAAGCCTTCTTTTCGCAGGGCCGTCAAGACCACACGGGTCGGTATATGGGCATAGCGGTCGGACCGCGATTCATGAGCAGTATCGGCATAAATCGAGGGAACGACCGTACGTAATTGTTCATCGGTCAAAGGCAGGTGTGAACGCAGCAGCTGACCGTTGGTAAAGCGTGAAGCTAACATGGGTATTCTCCAGTTAACCTGGGCATTACCGCCCCACTGGGACCGGATGCCCAGGGGGTTAAAAAAAATAACAGCGGTGACCGGATTTAAGACCGGTTACAACAAGCCGTTTTCAGCAAAGGAATACACCGATTCACCGATAATGAAGTGATCGAGTAATTTGACATCGATCAACGCCAAGGCGTTTTTCAATTTGTCGGTAATGGTTCTATCGGCCTGGCTGGGTTCTGCCTTGCCGGACGGATGATTATGGGCCACGATCATGGCGGCGGCATTGTGCTGCAATACCGCTTTGATGACTTCACGCGGATAGACAGAGGCGCCGTCAATCGTGCCTCGGAACAGTTCATCCAAGGCCAGCACTTGGTGTTGGCTATTTAAAAACACGCACACAAAGACTTCATGTTCGTATTGTGCCAATTGCAATTTAAGGTATTCCGCCGCCTTGGCCGGTTCGGTCAGGGGGTTCCCGGTGCAAAAATGGCGTTTGAACAGCGCGGTGGCAGCACCGAGTACATCGGCTTCTGTCGCTTTACGGTAAGCACCGTTGCTTTCTTGAATGTATAACATGGGGGTTCTCCCGGGGTTGAATGACACCGAAGCACACCGCACGCCCGCAACGCGGGGACTGTGTTGCCCCGGTTGGGTGGTTAAAAAGGCTCACACTGAAGCAATCCAGATAAGCCGGTTTCCAAGACCGATCAGATGTCGACCGGATGGCTTGATTTAGAGGTTTAGCCAGGGCTGAGCCGGCTTGACCGTATACCACTCGTTGCCGGTTGGCGCATCGTGGTGAAAGCTCTGCAGACGGACAGTGCCGTCTTCAGTGACGAAGACCTTGAAGGTGCAGTCGGTAGCGGGCAGGATGCTGGCTAAAAACCGGCCGCCAGTGTCGGCCTCAAAGTCCTTAAAACCGTTGCGGCTGCGCCATCCGAAGTGAGTCACTTCGGCATGCCAATAGCCTGAGGGATTGAGCGTATTGAGGAGCCCGGTTAACTGTTCGGTTAACGCAGCCCATTCATGGTCCAAAAGATCAGGGTCTTCACAAGCCTTGGCAAAGCCTTGTTCGACATCCGTTGCGGTGCCCAGATCGACCCGCACAGCGGCATGTTGTTGGGCAATTTCAAAAGCATCCCACACCAAACAGGGTTCAGGATAAGTAGGTTGAAAGCGGTTCATAAGCGTCTCCAGTTGAGCTATAAAAATCGAAGAACGCCGTTCACCGCAAGCCGGGAAATGCGTTCCCGGTGGGTTTGAAAAAAAGTGTCTGCGGCAATTCCCACAGGAATTGGCAACCGGCATGGCAGACGCGCGGTTACTAAAGGTCTCACTGAAACGCAGTGAGCACGGGTAAAGCCTTGAGTGTGGGTAACGGTTTTTTCCCACTGCCCTGCCTCTTGGGCAAGCCCTTCGGAAAAAACCGGGTGTACAGGCGATCTCAAGTCGGCCTGGACACCGTTGGGGTGGTAAAATAAGGTCAATTGCCATGACGGTCTGTCACATGACAGGCGTTCATGCCTTACTCAGGTCGAAATGATCGACCGGCCACTCTGTAACTGCATGAGCCTGGTTTCCCGTTGTTTAACCAGAACTCACGGCGGTCTGACTGGATTATCGAGTGTTCTCAGCGCCTATTCTTCAGTGGGCACGGTCTACCGCACAAAAGGTTCCATCACATGCCGACGATGGCAGTCGGTGGGGTCAGGAAGCAACGCTTTAAGGCGCGTTTTCCCAGAAGGCCCTGCCGGTTCAAACCGGTAAGACCTTCTGCGAAAAGGGCACGGCTACAGGTCAGGGAGCGCTACCGCAAACAGCAACCTTCATCCCTGAGGGTTGGCGGGCGCCGGTAGCGCTGGTTAAAAGGGAATCGCCTGTTCCAGGGCGGTGTAACAAAACGGGCCGGCATAGACGTCATCTGGCATCAAGACGGCGGCACACCACTCAGGTTGCTGAATTAAGGTTGCAAGTGCAGCGTTAAAAAAGCCGTCCTGATCGGTTTTGTCACCAAACCGGGTACGGATCATGACCGGGGCATCCATCGCGTTGACCTCACGGCGGGCTTAAGCCGGCGCGGCCTGGGCGCTCTGATCCGGCGCGGTAAGATCGGAGTTCTGGGATGCGGCCGGGCCCTCGTTACCGGCTTCGGCTTTCGGCGGAGCGGTATACACGGTGACACCGTCGACCTTGATCCAGTGGATGAACAGCAGCCGGGCTTTCAGGCTGACGCCGGTTTCGCCCTGTTTGGCTCCGGATTCGTAGGTAAAGGTATCGGTGTACAGATCGCCGAGTTTAAAACCGATCAGGATCTTTTTCTGATCCTGACCGGCTTTTTGCATGCGTTTGATCAGCTTTTCGGCTTCCGATCCGCTGACCCGGCAATCGAAGCGGGTGTATTGCACCGCATCTTCGGCGCCGTGTAAGGCGGCGATATCACACGCCCAAAAGTTATCACCGCGCTTGACGCTCACTTCGCGAATGCGGTTGACATAACCGATGCCGTGAATATGAAGATCAAAGTAGTGGGTTTGAGTGGCTGTCGACATAAGGCTTCTCCAGGTTGGAAAGAATAAAAAAACCGGAATAACGCCCTGTCGCCCAAGGGGAAACAGGGTTTCCCGATGGGTCATCTGCGCGATTCCCGCAGGAACCGGCTACCGGTGGGCAGATGCGCGGTAGCGAAAGGTCTCACTGAAAACGCAGTGAGCACGGTGTAAACCTGAGTTCATCGCTTAAGGCCATCGCGCGGTGGCCACGCCAGTCTGCTGTTATCTCCCGGTCAGACTCAATGATATTCGGTGTAAGCACAGGCCGGAAACCGGCTGCAGCCGATAAAGGTTTGCCCGCGGCGTTGGCCTTTGCGCACGATGCGCTCGACCCGTTGCCCCTGACTGCATTCCGGACAGGCCTCGCCGGTGGCTTGGGCGGGTTGGCGAAGCGTTCCGGGTTTGCCGTGCTCATCGGAGACAATCACCTGACAGTCCGGATAATTGCGGCAGCCCCAAAAATAACCGTATTGGTTCTTGCGCCGGACCAGCGGATACTGACAGCGGGGACAGTTAACCTGCATCTGGGCGCTGAGCCCCTTAAACGCGGCAGGCTGTTGCTGTTGCTGTTTCACCTGAGCCGTTAACTGCGACACGCCGCCGCCCTGGATTTTAACAAACTTATCGGCCTCGCCGCGGCCTTGGGCATTTGCGTCCAGGATCTGTATCCTGACGCCAGTTGTCGCAGGGTCTGGGCCGGACTCCCACGGCGCATCGAGCCTGCCACGCCCATTTGCGCACCCAGGCCATAGCCGCACACCTGCCGGAACCTCGCTACCGAGAACAATAAGAACGGTGACACAAGGACCCTGATCGGGGCGATGTTCCAGACACTGGCAGTCTGATTCCGGTTCTGGTCTGCCGCAATCGGGGCCTCGGCTTGACTGAAACAGCGGCCCTCAGCGTCCGGTACCGCCAGGCCCAGCCAACGGCTAAAATAGCCGATCACGAAGACCTGAACGCCGCTAAATGAACTGTCTTGGCGGAGCCAGGCGTCCAAAACACACGCGATAGCGTTTGCCGGACTGGTTTTTTCGCATAAACAACGTGCTGTCATGAAAGACCTGCTCACATAATGGGCCGGGGTTCGCCCGACTGAAACAGCCGGCAAGAATGGCACGGCTCCCCCTGTTGCCGATACAGTACTGATATTGGCGGCAATGTGAAGTGAAAACCCTTAGTCCGTTGTGCTCGGTTTTTGAGTGACACGATCCTGGCTTAACCCAGGTCTTTGAGGTATTTTTTCAAGCGCCTGATTTCATTCAAGCGCAGTGAATGGGCCAGATTCAACGCCAGAGCCCAATGATCGAACTGCCGGTAGCACTGCTGAAGTTCCGGAGCCTGGCGCAGCAATACGGCCTGACCTGCCGGGCTGTTGAGTAAGCAATAAGCTTGCTGGCCGCGAACGCCTCGCCGACGCCAACGGATATACACCGTCAACGAACGTACCTGTTGAACGTTCAGATACAGCTCCCGAGGTTCGGCCAGCACCTGCCGAAATGCCCCGGCACAGTCGTTCATCAACCTGACCACCTGGGTCATTTCAGATTCAAGTACTGCAATTCTGCGCCAGACCCCCTGCCGGGTGCTGAACGGTAACATAACATGAAGACGTTGTTCGAAATCACTGGCCATAGCGAAAGTCAACGATAAGGGATAAAAAGGGCTAACTCATCAAAAGGCTTCCCCCCTTACCCTTAAAGGGTTAAAACCTTTTGTAAGTGCTGTTAGCTACCCCGCACCGCATTAAGTCAGGTTGGGTCAAAGATCAAAATGGCTAAACGCGACCAGGGGGTGTGCAGCCTGCACAGTTGATTGCTCTTGACCCGAGAAGTGTGCAGCCCGCACAGGGGCAAACCCGCGCAGATCTTCAGTCTGAAGACAGCTCATTGCTGATGGCCGTTGCGACAGGTTCTCCACGTTGCGTTTCATCCGGATTTTCCCTGCCGCTAAGGCCGCTGGTGTTGCTGACTACCACGGCAGAAGGCTTGGGCTTGGCTTTAATGACCGGCGCGATCTTGGCCCGCTGGGTTTTGGCGACAATGGCCTCCGGACATTCGCCCAACAGCCCTTGTGCTCGCAGCGCGTTAGGATTTTGAGCCAGCACATCGTCGCGGATGACACCGGTGAATTTCCATTGACTGGTCAAATTGAAGGTGCGTCGAATAGCTTTACCGGTCACCTGCAACAGCTGTTCGGCCACTGCGCGATCAATCAGGGCGATGTGCCGGGCAGTAAAGACACTGCGCGCCAAAGCATCATAATCGGCAATCAAATAGGCACCCATGTAACCAAACGGGTTCTGAAAATAGATCGGAACCTGCAAGGGCTGCAGTGATTGGGCCACCTGAATGTCAAAGCCTTCGATTTCGCCCAGGCAGGTCGTCAACCAAGTGGTCTTGGCCTGGATCAGCGCTTGACTGTCAGCCAGCGACTGTTCGATTTTGACTAAAAACCAGTCGGCAAAAGGATCATCGGCTTCGGCGGATAACCAAATCAACTTCATGCGCCGACCAAAATCCAGCAAGCCGATAATCGCTTCGACATGCTCGCTGCTTTTGCGGCCAACCACTAGCTTTTGGGCTTGCCGGGTTTGTATCGTCATCCGCGTCTCACTGCGCAGATCGCCCGGCTGTTCGATGAAGGTCCGCTCCGGTTGAATCCTTGCGGGTTGAGGCTCAGGGTCAAAGAAAGCATTCATGCGTTAATCCTCTTGAGTTGAATTTCAGGGTGTGCAGCCTGCACAGCAGATTGCTCCTGACCCGGTAAATGTCAACGTAGTTGTCGCATCAGTTAAAAATTAGTGGACAGTAGTGTCGGTTTTTTTCGCCGCATTATTGTTTGGTTTATCAGGATTTAAACAGACTTCTGGCTGCCAATCCCAGTTTCGGGTGTTACGACTC
>NZ_JAUSCC010000140.1 GCF_030651745.1 Methylophaga sp. | reverse complement strand
AGCTCGATGCAACATGACCGGACGTTTACGCTGACCATCATCTGCTACATATTCCAGATTGAAACGTTCTGGCAGGTTCATATCCACTTGCAAGGTGCCACATTGCCAATCACGACCAATGGCATCGCGTAATACAAACTCAAGCTTGGGTCCATAAAAAGCGCCTTCGCCGACATTCAGCTGATAGGGCAGTTGCATGCTATCCAGCGAATTTATTAAAGCACCTTCCAGCATATCCCAGGTTGCTTCATCGCCCATTCGATTCTCCGGGCGGGTGGAAAGCTTGATATCCACGTTATCAAAACTGAATACTTTATAGATATCCAGCACCATGGAAATGACCTTACGGCATTCATCAAGCAGTTGCTGCTCGGTGCAATAAATATGCGCATCATCCTGAGTAAAATGACGCACGCGAAGCAGGCCATGCAATGCACCTGACGGTTCGTAGCGATGTACCTTGCCGAATTCGCCCATTCTGATCGGCAGATCCCGATAACTTTTCAAGCCATGTTGAAACAATAAAACGCTTCCCGGGCAATTCATGGGTTTTAATGCCAGAGAACGTCCATCTTCTGTGGCCGTGGTAAACATGTGTTCACGATAGTTTTGCCAATGACCGGATATTTCCCAAAGCGAACGATCCATCACATCGGGGCTGTTCACCTCTATATAACCAGCATCTTGTTGCCGACGTCTCATATAAGCGATCAATTGCTGGAAAACTGTCCAGCCGCGACTATGCCAGAGCACTGCTCCCGGGGCTTCTTCCTGAAAATGGAACAGATCCAGTTCACGGCCCAGCCGCCGGTGATCGCGTTTTTCCACCTCTTTGATATGCTCAAGATAGGCATTAAGTGATTTTTTATCTGTCCAAGCCGTCCCATAAATGCGTTGTAATTGCGCATTTTTGGCATCACCGCGCCAATAGGCACCGGAGAGTTTGGTGAGTTTGAAGTGTTTGAGAAAACGGGTGTTGGGTACATGAGGCCCACGGCACATATCAACGTATTCTTCATGAAAATACAGATTGATTTGCTGCGCTTCAGGCATATCCTCAATCAAGCGTAATTTGTAATCTTCGCCACGCTCTGTAAACAGCTTGATGACAGCTTCACGGGCTGTGACTCGTTTAATAACGTCGTAGTCTTTGGCAATCAATTCCTGCATTCTTTTTTCGATGGCCAGCAGATCCTCCGCTGTAAAAGGACGGTCCAAAGCGATGTCGTAATAGAATCCATCGCCTATCACCGGGCCGATAACCATTTGTGCCGTTGGATAGAGTTGTTTGACTGCATGGCCGATCAGATGGGCGCAACTGTGGCGAATAATATGCAATCCTTCGGCATCGCTTGCAGTGATGATTTGGACTCTGGCGTTGTCAGTAATGGGATCGCTCAAATCCACCAGTTGATCATTTAATTTCGCTGCCACGGCTTGACGGGAAAGCCCTGAACCAATAGCCGCGGCTATTTCACCGGCAGTGACTGGTTGATTGAAATCGCGTTGCGATCCATCCGGCAAGGTGATTGAGAAATTTGATTTGTCTTGTATGTTCATTGTTAAAACTCGTTCTGAATGTTTTTGTAGCCCAGAACCAGTTCATTATTGGTACGTGCAACATCTTCGGAAAAGTCAGAGGCATCCGCTGATACCTGAGCCAGACGGGACAGATCCGTATCAGGACCAATACGTTCAGTTGAGGGCACGTAGAAGTTTTCTGGCAGATGACAGCCATCGACCACGGCGTTGTAACGCACCACGCAGCCATCATCAACGATACAATTGAACAACACACTGTTAAAGCCGATAAACACCGAATTACCCACTTTACATGGACCATGCACAATGGCGCGATGGGCGATTGAAGTGTGCTGACCAATGGTGACTTCAGCCCCTGATTTTGAATGAATCACCACCCCATCCTGAATATTGGAATGCGCACCAATAATGATTGGATCGATATGGCCATTCTCATCCATTTCATCAGCACGAATGACCGCATAGGGGCCGATAAACACGTTCTCTTCGACGATCACCAATCCACACAGAATGGCGGTAGGATCAACAAAAGCACTGGGGTGAATCTGTGGCAGGTCGCCACGGGGATTTTTACGAATCATATTTTTTTCTGAGTTTGGATAATAAGGGAACTGTCAGGCTGTTTGAGTTAAGCAACATATAGCGCAGCGCAGTCAGGTGTGGGAATTCCAGCAACATACCAATCACAATTGCGGCATAGATTAGCGGTTGGCCGGGAAGGGCTACCATCGTCACTGCCAGCATCAGCGGCGCATTTCGTGCCGCAATGGTCATGGTGAGCAATGCATGTTCGGGATAGCTGAGTCGGAATAGACGGCTGATCACTTCGCCCAACAGAAAAGTAGCGACAAAAAAGATGAAAACACCCAGTAACAACCAGCTGAACACCGTACTGTTTTGCAGAATCACCGTAATATTGCTGGCAAATATTTCCAACACCAGCAGGGCAATGACCCAGGGTGTCAGTTGATCGACGCGTTGCAGAATGTGATTGAAAACATCGCGTTTTACTAAAAATCGTAAAAGATAATGCAAGCAGATCGCCAATAGCAGTGGCAGTAAAAACCATTGCAATAAGGTGCTGCTGATAATGCCCGGATCGACTTGCACAATGTTATTGGTAAACAGCTGCAGGTAAAGCGGGTAAAGCAGTAATTGCAGCAGCATATTAATAGGTATCAGCGCGGTGCCCAGCGCCACATTGCCTTTTGCTAATTGGGTGAACCCTAAAAACCAGTCGGTACAGGGTGACATAAAATAGATCAGCAATCCGACCATGATCAGTGGATAGTCAGGCATTAAAACAGAGGCAATGGCGTAACCTATCAAAGGCACCAATACAAAATTGGCGAACACGGCAATACTGATAAACCGAAGATGGCCAAACGAGCGAACGATGGCTTCAAATCTTACCCCGAAGAAAAGCAAAGTGATCAGCACTAATAAGGTCATATCAATTCGATCTCCCAGCCATTCGCCGGCAGAAGGGGAGAAATAACCCGTCGTGGCACCGATAGAAATACCCGCCAACAGCAGCATGGAAATATTCACGAATAACAGTCGGTTTAATAGTTTCAACATTCGCATCCCTCACAACATTCGCTGTTTCCAAACGGTCCCCACACGCCGGGTCCCGGGTCTAATTCACTACTATTGAGGTTTTTGCACAGGGCCAGATTTTGAGCGAGCATCGCAAAGCGCTGCCGGAACTTGTAAATAAAACAATAGATACGATCTTCCTGACGAACCTGTGGGCCAATCAAAAACAAGCCGGGCGTTTTGCTCGACTCATCCGCCTCGGTCAGCATGATCTTTCCTGACTCATCCCACTCCCACAGATCGGCTATCTGCTTGGCACCACCGCCACTGACAAAACCGGTTGCCAGGATCGGTTGGCTGTTTTCCTGCCAGGATCGACCATCAGCGGAATCAACACGAAAACCACCATCAGCCAGTTGTTCAACCTGTGTCACATCTACCCCAAACACCACTTCCAGCAGGCCACTGTTCAGCGCCTGTTCAAGTAGTTCCCGACTGTAAGGCGAGAGGGCAATGCTGGGGTCATCACTCTTGCGGTCCCAACTGGGTTTTCGAACCAGCAACCGTACCTGGCGACCCAGTTTCACCAGATTAACCGTTGCATCAACACCGCTCTCATAACCACCTATCACGGTATAGCGTGGTGCTTCAAAATCCTTCCAGGTCACAACCTGCGCATAGTGCGCACAAAGATTTGCACCGGGGAAAGCGTCCAGATCCGGAAACTGATATTCACCTGTGGCCCATATCACAAACTGTGCGGTCAACGGGCCTTGCTCTGTTTTCAGAACAAATTGTTTTTCAGCAGAACGGTTCAGTTCCAATACCTTGCAACCTGTGACCACAGGTAATTTATGAAACTGAACTATCATGTTCAGATAGTCGGCATAGAGTTCACCACTTAAGTGTTCCATAGCAGAATAATGGGCCGGTGAACTCAGTTCGTTCACCGCATTCAGATCGGCCATGCCAAAGGGATTGCTATAAAACGAAGGGGTGATAAACCGGGTTTCCTGGGGCCAACGTCTGAATGATTCACCGATACGGCCACTCTCGATCAGCCCGAAATGTAAGCCGGGTATTTTTTGTAATGCGAGCGCCATACCAATGCCGGCAGGGCCAGCACCTACTATGGCGACATCCAGATGCTGCATCAGGCGTTTCCTTTTAAGCTTGCAAGCGATGGTTTTATAAACAATGTATTGCGGATCATGCGTTGTGTTTGCTGGCAGCTAGGCAGGAAGCCGCATACTCACGGATCTGTTGGATCATGCTCATCAATCCGGTGGATCGTTGGGAAGACAAGTGGTCGATTAAACCGGTTTGAACAATAAAATCCGGTTGCAGAGTAATGACTTCTTCTGCAGGTCTATTCGAGAAAACTTTCAGAATAACGGCCATTAACCCTGAAACAATCAGTGAGTCACTGTTTCCCTTAAAGCGGACTATGCCGTTTTGACATTCAGCGGTCAGCCAGACATTGGCCTGACACCCATAAAGGCGGTTTTCTTCACATTGTGGAACATTGCTATCCCGATTTAATCTACGTCCTAAATCGATGAGATATTGATAACGTTCATCCCAGCTTCCCAATATGTGGAAGTCTTCGATAATCTTTTTTTGCACATCATCGGTGCTGAATTTCGCGGGTGTAGAATTCATATAAAGTGACATTTAATGGTTGGAGATCACCCTATGCAAAGGGTTATTAACTTAGGTATTTCACTGAGATTGGCGCCGTCATAATGGCTTATTAATGATATGTTGTATCATATCTAGGTGGGGCTTTCAAATTGGCTAGCTAGTGTTAGGCAGAAATGTCAGTACTGATAAAACATGGTCTTTACGGTTATTACTTGTGTGAACTGGCTTGGTTGTGCTAACAAGGAGACAGGAATCAGCAAGGAGCCGAGGTCTATGAGCAAAGAAATAGAACAAAGCATGATTATTCTGGCGCGCCATCGTTTGAAATGGTTAAGGGTGGCACTGGCGGGGCGGGACGCCGATTTAAATCTGGTGCAAAACACCTTTCATCAACTGACAGGGCTGACCAGTTTACGCTTTGTGCAGGACAATGGGCTCAGCGCAGCAACAGCAAAAGAGCTAGGTATTATCGATAACCTGGCGATCCTCAATGTCCAGAATCAACACCCTGAAGTACTGGAAAAGTTTTCCAATGAATCACAAAAACTGTCGAAATATCTGGATATGCCCGCCCGGGAATTAATCGATTTGTTATTTAAAGAAGGTGAGCGGTTTCATAATCAAGAAGCTATTTCTGTCGCCATGCATCGTGGTTTGATTATCGATATCCATCATGAAAAAGAGGCGTATGCCAGGCTGGATGAGCGAGAACAGAAAAGAGATGGCTGAGGAGTTTGCATCACCATTTAATCGACTTACCTTGCCAGTCAACAAAGGACAACTCACCGTCAGCAGGCAAATTTTTTAATATTTCAAACAGCCTGTCGGCTACAAAACTTGGGCTGAATAACTGGTCTTCGGGTACGTTGGCACTATAGGGACGGGAAAGCGGGGTATCAGTAGTACCGGGATGAAAAGCAATTAGTTTTACTTGTTTGGCTCGACGGGCATATTCAATAGCAGTCGTTTTTAACAACATATTCAACGCAGCTTTGCTGGCCCTATAACTGTACCATCCGCCCATCTGATTATCTTTGATGCTACCGACTCTTGCACTGAAGATGGTTAACTGACAGGTTACAGATTGTTTAAGCACCGGTAACAGATGTTTTAGCCAGAGCACGGGTGTTATCGTATTAATATTGAGTATGTGGCTGATTGAATCAGCAGAGAGTTCTTCCAGGCGTTTTTCAGGTTTTATCTCACCATCATGTAATACGCCGTGACAGATAAAGACTTTTTCAAAATTACGCTGTTCATCATAAAACTGCATGGCCAGATTGTTCATACTGGCCTCGTCATATTCAGACTGATGCCAGATGACATTGGCAAATTTATCTGGTCGCTGCCCACGACTGATAACAACAATGTTTTCTGCCGTGAGATAAGTCAAAAGTTTATCAATAATGGCCTGGGCTATTTGCCCACTGCCTCCAATCACTAATACGGATGTTTTCATTAAGTGAGTATGGTCCTGATGATGTGAATTTTGTGTGTTAGAAAAATTAAATCATCAAGAAATGCCAGAATTTTCGGCGAACGATAGCGATACGTTTTTTATAAACGGCATTTTTGAGTCAGTGATGAGTCATGGCTGTATCATGAGACTTGGTAAGGAAATTAATTATCGTTATTCAGCTACCAGCTGGCTAGGGTCTGTTGATCTTTCAGAGCCACCACTGCTGGAGGCTATTTTTTCGTCCTACAAGGCGGAAATGATGCGATGTAGTTGTTCTACATAAGTCATTTTCAACGCCGTAGGGCGGAAAAATAGCCCCAGCCCTGCGGGTTGAGGCTGAAAATGCACCACTCTTCGTTACTCGTCGTTTATTTAGAATGACTAAACTGCTCTCCTCGCGCCTTGATTGGTGCATTTTCAGTCACAACAGAGGCGGCTATGAAAGATCAACAGACCCTAGTACTTTGTATGATGTGTGTTGTCTGAAAGAATAAGTGAAAAACTTATGCACGGTGTTTGCTGACAAATGTTTTACCTAGTAACTGAATAACAATAATTCTCTATTTTTTTCCTGTAAGTGTTAATGGATTAGTGCGCAATCTTATGAAAATACTTAAACAGCGTTATCTGGATTTCCTGAGTTTATTCTCATTGAATAAACTGATGGGCCTGATATTGTCAGTATTAATGATTGGATCTATAACGGTTCACGCGGAAGAGGCAACAAGCTCTGCGGATGAATGTGGCAAAGCTGATATCCGTTACAGTGATAGTCCTGAACTCACCAGAGCAGAACGCATAGCATTAATGGAAAAAGCTTTTTTTGACTCGCTTAACCGCTTTGAATTATGCAAATTAACCGATCCTAATAATACTTCTGCAGATAGTGGCGGTGGTGCCGAGCAGGGAGGTGGTGGTCTGGAAGGCAGTGGTAATAATTCAGTCGCCAGTCAGGAAATGCAGGGAACCGAAGCGGAAACTCAGGATTCAAGGCCGCCTGAGATGGGGAGTTCCGGAGATGAAGACAGTATCACAGGTTCATCTGGCATTCCGGTTAACGCTGCTAACAATGGTGCGATTCCAGAAGATATCCCATCCGCCAACAATGACGATGCCATTGCTTCACAAATCAGGGTAGCCGCCGAAGCGGAGCAGGATCCGGAAATTAAAAAGAAACTCTGGAATGAGTACCGCAAATACAAGGGGATGAACGTTGTTAAAGATTGAAAATTTTAGAGCTCCCTCTAAATTCCTGATCTACATGATCATTATGATGCATGTATTGACGGGCTGTGCGACGACGTCGGGTACTACCGGTGATGTAAAAACCGGTCCGCAACTTGCTTCGGCTCAGGAAGCCCCCAAAGAGATCCCTTATCAGGGCATCAAGCTGGATGTCATTATTCCGGTATTTTCACCTGGGCTTTCAGGTAAAGCAGCTGATTATGAAGAAGAAGGTATCTGGCCTGAATTACGCCGGGCTGAAGCAAATAGATTTGCCTATAAATTAAAAACCGCTCTGGATGAAACGGGCAAATTCGGTGCCGTTCGTGTTGCGCCGAACAGCACGGCATCAGGCGATTTATATGCTGTGGGTGAAATCCTTGAATCTACCGGTCAAGAGGTCAAGTTTCGTCTTAATGTAGTGGATGCCAGCAGCAAACAATGGTTAAACAAAACCATTGACCACGAGGTCAGTGAAGGTTTTTATAAAAATCCACGTAATGCTGGCAAAGATCCTTATGATCCTGCATTTGCCGAAGCCGCTCAGGCCATCGTAGAAGCATTACTAAAGCAACAACAACGCGAGCTAGCTCAGCTGCAGAATATTGCTGATCTACGCTTTGCTGCCAGTTTTAACGAGCAGGCCTTCATGGAACATCTTGATAGCAGCGGTCGGCAAATCAAATTGGTGAGCATGCCAAGTGATTCCGACCCCATGTTTGAACGGGTGAAATCAGTTCAGGTTCGGGAACAGCTGTTTATTGATAATTTGCAACAGAATTACAGCGCTTTCTCACAGCAAATGGACGACAGTTATCTGGCTTGGCAACAAGCCAGTGCTGCGGAAATGCAACTTCGCAAAGAAGCCAATACCAAAAGTATGTGGAAGATGATCGGCGGAGCTGTGCTGATTGGTGCTGCCGTTGCTGCGGCTACTTCGGGCAATTCGCGTAATCCCAATATTGGCAGAGATTTAGCAACGGTTGCCGGCGGTATCGGTGGTGCTGTGCTGTTGACCAGTGGTTTTAAATCACGTGAAGAAGCCAAATTTCATCAGGACGCTTTAAACGAACTTGGTGAGTCCATCAATTTGGAAATGGCGCCGCAGGTTTTGACTTATGAAGAAGAGTCGGTGGAATTAACCGGTGATATTGATGAGCAGTTCCGTCAATGGCGTGCATTTTTGAATCGCATGTATCAACTGGAATCCACGCCTGATGTACAACTGTAAGAGATAAGAATGATCACGCAGAAAATTGCTGAAGCTAAACTCGCCAAAAGAAAGCTATTCTTCCAGACACTGATCATTATCCTGCTGCTGAGCGTGTTATGTGTGGCGTTAATTATTTGGGCTTCGATGCCCAAAACTATTATCGAAGCAAGCGAAGCTGAAACAGCACAACCCTTGGAAAGTGTTGAAATCCCGGCATCAACCGACAGTACGCAAGATAAAGAAATGCTGCGGCAGGCTTATCTTGAAGCGTATGCTTATTATGAAAACACCCTGAAACCCGAGCTGAACAAGATTGATCTGCAACAGTGGGATAAAGCTTTGGCAGAGCGTTTAAAAACCAATGAAACAGCGGCTGTCAAACAGTTTGGTGAAGCAAAATACGCGCAGGCAAAAGCCACATTGGATGGTCTTATTAAGCTTGCAGAAACAGCGATCACCGACAGCCAGAATCAATTTAAAACGGCAATGCAGGATGCCCAGCAGGCTTTTGATGACAATCAATACCAACCGGCGAAATTAGCGATATCCAAAGCATTGATGCTGGATACCTCTTCTCAGCCAGCCGTTGATTTGGCGGATAGAATCGAGCAGTTACCTGAGATTGCCGCACTGGTGGAGCAGATTAATGTCGCGAAGGTGGAAAATGATCTGCAAAAAGAGCTGACGTTAATCAACAAGTTGTTAACGTTAACGCCGGAAAGGGAAGCTTTCAAACAGCGCGCGCAAACCTTGCAAACTACGCTTAATAATCAGCGGTTTCAGTCACTTATCACACAATCCTATACTGCCATTGAGAATGGTCGTATTGATGCTGCCAAATCAGCATTGAGTCAGGCGAGAAATATTCACCCCAATCGCTCCGAAATTGGCGATGTAAATGCAGCGATACAGCAATATGAAAAAAATCAGCGAGTTCAGACTGCTCTGACAAATGCTTCTCAGGCTGAGTCAAAAGATGACTGGCAAACAGTCAAAACCAATCTTGAGCAAGTGCTTAAGGAAACCCCCAACAATCAGTCGGCAACGGACAAGCTGGCAATGGCAAATACGATTTTGTCACTGAATAAAAAGATTGATGACTACCTTAAGACACCCTATCGGTTGTCAAACCCTGAGCTGGTTGATCAGGCACGATCGGCCATCAATGAAGCCGCAAAATATCGTAATCAAAGTGCGTCGCTGACCAAACAGAGTCGTGAGCTGGAGAATGTGTTAACCGCGGTGAACCGAACCATTCCGGTGGAAGTTCGCTCGGATAATCAAACCCACATTTTGGTGCGTGGAGTAGGCAATGTTGGTGTGACTGATTCAAAAGTGATTCAGCTCAAACCGGGACAATATACCTTTGAAGGCAAGCGTCAGGGATTCAAATCCAAACTGGTTGAGGTGACGATTCCATTCGATCTGAACAGTTACAGTTTACGAATTGTTTGCGATGAGCCAATTTAACCAGCAACTGGAGCTTGCCCGAAAACGCCAGCACCGAATGTATTTGTGGTTGCTGACTTCATTTGCTTTGGTTTTTCTGGTGATAGTGACGATTATCTTTGCCTCGCGCGGCACGCGAATTGAAGTTAAACCAGATGATGCAACCGGAGTATCAATCAATTCCGACTCATGGCTGGCAATGGTGATGTTTGGTTCGGTTTACTCGTTAGCGGATACCACTGAAATCGAAGTCACTGCAGATGGCTTTTATCCACATCAACAAACCATCGAACAGACCGATTCGGGCAAAGTTCTGCACATCACGCTCACTCCATTACCGGCCAAGATCGTGCTTTCCACTTCGCTTGAAGATAATCAAACCAGCTGGATGATGGATGGCCAAATTATTGCAATCGCCAATGTTCTTGAACGTGAATTGCCAGCCGGAGAGCATCAGCTCAGCGTTCAGCACCCTTACTATCAAACAATGACTATCGACTTGGTACTCAGTCGAGGTGAAACCATGGCAGAGGATGTGGAGCTGCAATCATTGCAGGGCGAATTCACGGTCAAATCGGTTCCAAGTGGTGCCATGGTAACCATCGACCAGGCTGAAGTGGGTCAAACACCACTTACTTTACCACTGCAAGGTGGCTTGCATAATGTCAAAGTGGCCTTGGCAAAATATGAAAACATCGAAGAAACCATTGAGATAAAAAACAGCAAACCGGAAGTAGAAAGAAATTATCGTTTATCAGCAGAAACGGCTGGCGTGCGTTTACAACTTCAACCAGCCGGTGGTCAGTTGACCTTAAATGGTTTGCGTGTTGAAAACTCGGGACTCATTTCCGTAGAAGCCGATAAATCGCATCGGTTGACCTATTCCAAACCGGGCTTTATTACCCAAAGCGAAACATTCACTTTGTCGACCAATGAAAAACGCAGTTTTGACATCACGCTAAAGCCTGAAATGGGCAAAATAGAAGTGCTTTCAACACCATCGGCGGCAGTCACTGTCGACGGTAAAACAGTTGGTAACACGCCGATTGAATTAGATTTACAAGCTGTTTCTCATAATATTGAGCTCACTCTGAATGGCTATCGAACTGTGTCAAAATCCGTGACACCATCGGCAGCTGAAATACAGAAACTCTCCTTTACACTGTTGCCAGAAGCACAAACCAAACAAGCCGAAGCACCCAGGCTGTACAAAAACAAAGGCGGGGGTGAAATGGCACTTTTTTCTCCCAATGACATTATCAACATGGGAGCGGGGCGTGATGAACCGGGACAGCGTGCCAATGAGTTTTTAAAACAGGTCCGGCTCGATAGACCTTTTTATGCCGGTACACATGAAGTCACCAATGCGGAATTCCAGCAGTTTGTTAGCAGTAAATCCGGTGACGCCCAATTACCCGTCACCAATGTGAGCTGGCTGGAAGCCGTAAAATTCTGTAACTGGTTAAGCAAGCAGGAAGGTTTGACACCGGTTTATGATGTGCAGGGCAATCAGTTAAATCGAATTAATGTGAATGCTGATGGTTACCGATTATTGATGGAAGCCGAATGGGAGTGGCTGGCCCGCAAAGCTGGTAAGCCGGAACAGACTCTGTTTGTCTGGGGTAATGATCGCGTGATCCCGACGAAAGCAGTGAATATCGCTGATGAGGCAGCCAAAGGCAGTGTCAGCCTCTATGTGCCAAGATATTATGATGGTTTTGCTGGAGTTGCTCCGGTGAAAAGTTTCACCCGCGAAAAGTCCGGGCTTTATGATCTGGGTGGCAATGTCAGTGAATGGGTGCATGATAGTTATTCGTTAACGGCACCCAAATCAGGTACGGTTTATCCACATAGTCTGGATAGCTCAACACTCAGCATGCGCGTGGTAAAAGGTGCAAACTGGCGATCAGGATCGCTGAGTGAATTAAGATCATCCTATCGTGACGGTGCCGAGCAGGCCCGCGATACGCTTGGCTTTAGAGTCGGGCGCTTTGTGAATGGAGGAAATGAATAATGCTTATCTGGAAAAAAGTGTTGCTGATTGGGGCTTCGATCCTGCTTATCGCGCTCCTGTCATTGATGATCCACAACGCCTGGGCAGGTAAATCGGTTATCAGCCTGAACTCTCCCGTTTCCTTCCCGGTGGATATTTAATAATGAGTGATCTGATGAAAAGCTTTGCCGCCTTGATCGTGTCGATCATTGTGGTGCACATGATTTATATCGGCTATGTCCGCCCTGAAGCGGCACAATTAATCGATCTCGCCTTGCAACAGCAAGAGTCTTCACCTCGTAACATTGTGGTGATCATTAAAGATTACGAACAGGAAATCTGTTTTATTTTAATGATGTGGGGCTGTTTTCTCATTGCCAGCTCCTATCGTGAGATTCTGAAAACCAAGTATCTATACAGTGTCGATTTGATTGAAGACCCCAAACTGGAAGATGAAGATACGGAGAGCAAGACGCCCACCGATCTGGATGTCAACCGTATTATTCATCGACTGGATACCGAGATCCCGCAAGATTGCATGTCTTCACCTTTGGTTCAGACATTGCGCTCATCATTATGGCGCTATAGTTCTACCAATAACGTGCAAAACCTGTCGGATGCGATTGAAAGCAATCTGGAAGCTTTGGCCGTCAAGCAGGATTCTGAAAACACCATGATCCGATATCTGATCTGGGCCATTCCCTCAATCGGCTTTATCGGTACAGTGCGAGGTATCGGACAGGCACTTTCTCAAGCTGACAAAGCGCTTGCAGGTGATATCTCAGGCATGACGGATAGTTTGGGTCTGGCGTTTAATTCAACGTTAGTCGCATTACTTATCAGTATATTTTTAATGTTTCTGTTTCATCAGCTGCAACGCATGCAGGACAGTCAGATTGTCGATACTCAAAGCTATTGCGACAAATTCCTGCTGAGACGTATTCGCTAACAGCAAATGGCTTATCGTCGTAAAAAAGCCGAGGGTTCCAATCTGGCATTCCTGGATATCATGTCCTGTGGTCTTGGCGCCGTAATTCTGGTGTTTATGCTGGTCAAACAAAAAATTGATGAAACCCCGGTTGAAATTGACAATCTCAAACAGGACATCAGTCAGCTGGAACAGGCCAGAGATGATGCTGGCTCTACGCTGGAGCAAATCAGGCAACAACTCAGCAGCGAAAATGCCCGTTATCAGGACTTAAAAAAACAGCTGGACGAAAAACAGTCGACCTTAGCCAGCCAGAGTCAGGAAATTCAACGCTCTGAAAGTGCTTTAGAAGAACTGAAGTCCAGCATCACCTCTATCGAAGTACCCAAACAACAGGCTGATTTGGTTGAAGCACCAAGAGTGAATGAAGAAAACTACTTGTTGGGACTAAAGGTCGAGGGTCCGAAAATTGCCATTCTGGTTGATACCAGTGCTTCGATGACCAATGAAAAACTGATTGATATTATCCGAACCAAAAGCAGCTCCCAACAAAGCAAGCAAAATGCACCCAAGTGGCTGCGGACCAAAAATGTAGTGGAATGGTTATTGGCACGCTTACCGGAAAACAGTGAAGTTGTGGTGGTCGCTTTTAGCGAAGACGCCAGAGTATTAGGGGATCAAAAAAGCTGGCAAAAAGCCAGTTCATCACAAACGGTCTCGTCAATCTTACGTGACTTAAATACCGTCATTCCCGAGGGCGCGACCAATCTTCAAAAGGGTTTGAATACAGTCAACCAGTTTTCTCCATCTAATCTCTATGTCATTACCGATGGCCTGCCGACTAAAGGCGAGTCGCAATATCGCAGTTTGAATCCTTTTTCCAGTTGCAGCTCGCTCACCGGCAATGCTCAGACAATTTCCGGTGAATGTCGGGTCAAGTTGTTTCAGCAAACCATCAATGAAAGTGGCAAACGCAGTACGCAAGTCGATGTTATTTTGCTGCCATTGGAAGGCGACCCCGATGCTGTCAATCAATATTGGGTCTGGGCGGCAACCACTGGTGGTCTATTGATTAGTCCAGCGAGTAACTGGCCATGAAATTCCGTAAAAAAGGCCTGGATATCTTCAGTCTGTCTTTTCTGGACGTAATTTCCTGTGGTTTTGGGGCGGTGGTGATGCTGATCCTGATTTCCAAAACCGATGTTGATGTTTCCATTGCAGGTGCTGATGACGTCAGCAGTTTATTAGCATCATTGATTGGCCTGGAAAACTCAGTGGCTGAACTCAGTCAGCAAATTCAGCAAGAGCTTTCCACACTGGATGCGTTATCCAGCGAACAGCAATCCATTGCTCAGGCGGAATCATCATTGGAAAGCCGTCTCAAAGCACTACAACAACGAAATTCTGCACTGGAAGAAAGCATCTCCGGTTTGAGCCTGGTGGAATCACGATTAAAACAAGCCGCCTTGCCGACACCACGCAAACCAACCGACAAACGTTCAGAAGAAGTCGGCGGTATTCCTGTCGATAGTGATTACGTGGTGTTTGTTATTGATACCTCTGGCAGTATGAAACAAATCTGGTCGCGGGTTTCTCGAGAGGTGGTGAATGTGTTGAATATTCACCCGGAAGTAAAAGGTTTTCAGATATTAAACGACATGGGCACATCGATGATCTCCGGCTATGAAGGTCGTTGGATGCCGGATACGCCATCCACCAGAAACAGTGCAATTCGCATGTTTGATAACTGGTCAGCGATGTCTAACAGCAGCCCGGTCGAGGGTGTGGAAATGGCATTGAGAAAATATGCCAAACCCAATATCACCACATCAATTTATGTGTTTGGTGATGACTATACCGGCACATCCTATGATCCTGTGATTGAACGTATAACTAAACAAAACAGGCAACTTAGTGATGGCCGCCGATTGGCTAAAATTCATGGTGTAGGTTTTCTATCGATTCACAGTACCGATAGATACAGCATTCTGATGCGAGAACTGACTAAACGTAATGACGGTACCTATATCGCGTTACCACCCTAGGCTCTGAAAAATAAACAGACAGAGGGGACTCAAACGGAGGACCATTTGAGCCAGAGAAAGTTAAAATACAAGTAAACTCGTTCCCACGCTCCAGCGTGGGAACGCACATGAGCTAATCAATAAAATCATACTTCCAGCGAATCTCATCCGGCTTCATCATTTGCCCGACACTAAAGCGAATCATATTAGTCGGATCCGAAGGTTTGCCAAGCAACACATAACGACTGCCGTCACTATCAAAGCCCACACCGGTTTTATCATTAAATTCTTTGATAGCACTGCTGTTTTGCAGGATAAACGGCAGCAGATCATCTGCGGCATCAGGCGGTGCAAATGGCGGAACGGTCTCTGGCCGATTACACAAACCGACAAAGATTTCCTCATCGGTTGGCAGAATAAGAATGTTCCAATTGAAAAGGGTATGGACCGATTTACCAGCGTTCTTCATTAGATGAACAGCTCAGTTGGGTGATTTCCGCAGAGGGTAGTGGGAATCAGATTAAAAGAAGCTCCCACGCAGAGCATGGGAGCCGAATTAGTCATTTAAACTCGTTCCCATGCTTATGCGTGGGAACGTGTCTGAACACTATTAACGTAAGGTTCTGCTGAACAAATTCAACGCCAGTTGATAACCGATTTGGGCAGTTTGAGCATCGTAACGGCCACCATCACCTTCATCACGCATAAACGCATGTTCGGCATTAAATTCATGCCAGGTGAACGGAATCGTAGTTTCATTGAGTTTGCTGTAAATCAGAGTACGACCTTCGGATGGCACATGGTTGTCCTGCTTGCCCCAGATCATCAGTAATTCACCTTTGATATCCGCCAAACGTTCCATACTGTGTTGGCCCGGCTTGTTTGGGATTTTCTGAATATGCAAATCGGTGGCATAAAAACAGGCCGTACCTTTCACTTCAGGTTGCAGTGCAGCTCGGAAAGCCAGATGACCACCAATACAATAACCCATCGCACCAAACTGACCGTTGCACCAGGATTGTTGCTTGGCGAATTTGATTAACGCTGCATTATCCGTGTCATAGCCTTGCACGTCTTTCGCTTCTTTATCGGCATTGCCTTTATCACGTCCGGCATCGTCATAGCCCAGTACTGTGCCAATCGGATTTAGTTCATGGAATACCTCAGGTACCAATACGGCATAGCCATGGCTGGCCATTAATCTGGCGGCACGTTCGATTGGGCCGGTTTGTTGAAAGATCTCGGAATAAAACAAAATGACAGGGTAGCTGCCTTCGCCAACAGGACGGTGAATATAAGTACGCATCACACCGGTGGGTGTATCAAGATCGGCAAAATGGCTTTGGATTTTCATGAAAGCTCCCTTGAAGTATGGATAGAAAAATAATTGGCTATTGTACAACGAGTAATTGATTTCCAGAGGCCCGATTAAGCGTAATCTTACCCTCGATAAGTTTGCCAAACTTTGATAATCATCGGTTCGAAAATAGTTTAGTATTTATCCCTATTAAATTTAAACATTCTCAAGTAATTGAAATTAAAAACAAAAACACGGATTGTTTCGTAATACTTTAATAATCTCATGTTGGTATAAAGCCGTACCAAATACCAAAGATTTATTACTTAAATTTATCTACAAGGAAAGTCCTATGAAAAAAATAATTGTTAAAATTGGCTTGATATTGGGCATTATGACTTCTTACACACTGAGCGCTAATGAGTTGCCAGTGACAGAAAGACTGGTTGATACACTTTCAGAGCTGGCCGGTGGACCACACCCGGGTATTCGCTCCAATCACGCAAAAGGTCTTATGGCATCAGGTTATTTTGAAGCTTCGAAAGACGCTTCCAGCATCACCTATGCTCCCCACTTTAATACGCCTAAAAGCGATGTTGTAGTTCGGTTTTCAAACGCGAGCGGGGTGCCTGATATTGCTGATTCAAGTCCTGATGGTTTTCCTAAAGGCATGGCGATCAGATTTATGCTGCCCGAAGAAGAATACACCGATATTGTGGTGATTTCGGTTGAGCGATTCCCGGTAAAAGATCCCGAAAGTTTTCTTCAATTATTAACAGCGATTAAAGATTCAGCAAATGCCCAAACTAAACCGACGCCAATAGAAGCTTTTCTTGAGCAACATCCTGAAACGCTGAGCTATGTGCAATTATCAAAACCCGCTCCAGTCAGTTATGCCACGGAAAAATTCCATGGTATTAATGCATTTGAGTTTGAAAATGAACAGGGAAAAACAGTTTACGGACGTTATCTTATTACTCCGGCAAATGGGCCCGAATATATTTCAGATGAAGAAAGAGCTGTTGCAGCAAAAGATTATTTATTAGAGGAGCTGCCAGTACGGTTAAATAATGATGGTGAAGCCAAGTTTATTATTGCTTTGCAAATTGCCGAAGAGGGCGATGCCATTACTGATCCTACCGTCGTGTGGCCAGCGAATAGGAAAATAGTTCAGTTAGGCACACTAACACTTACTGACATCATGACCGATAGCAGTTATGAAAAAGCCAATATGTTTAATCCGTTGGCATTACCTGAGGGTATCAGCCCAACAAATGATCCAATTTTGTTAGCTCGACCAGTCAGTTACGCGATAAGTTTTGGCAGAAGATTAAACCCTTAAGCTGTTTTAAAAAGGCCTGAGTTAGGTTTAACTCAGGCCTTTTTGTATACACCATCCATTAAAAACAGGCTTGAAAAGGTTAAATCGACAGTTTTCCCTGAACCAAACCATTATGCAATTGGAAATAGTTCAAACAATCTGATTCGGCTATCGGTGGGCTATAGAAATAGCCTTGAAAAATATCACAGCCCATGTCGGCCAAAGCTTCACGTTGTTCTTTGGTTTCCACATATTCCGCGACCACATGTACATTTTGTGCCTGACCCAGTGAACAGATCGTTCTGACTATATCGGCATTAGTATCGTTGATAAGAACATCACGGGTGATAGAGCCATCAATCTTGATCGCATCCACCGGAAACCTGCGCATATACAATAATGATGAATAACCCATACCAAAGTCATCCATCGCCAGATGCACGCCAGTATCAACAAGCTGTTGCAGGATAATATCTGTCAGGTGAGTGTCCGGAATTTCTGATGACTCGGTGATTTCGAGTTCAATTTCTTCAGCAGTGATGCCATATTCATTGATGTATTTTGTTAGAAAAAACGGTAAGTCTTTGTCTGTTAGCTGATTGGGCGAAATATTTACCGCGATAGTTAAAGCCTGATAACCGGCCGCATTCCAACGGGCTTTACAGGCACAGGCCTGCTTTATTACCCATCTTCCCAGATGGTTTATTAGCTCGCCGTCTTCAGCCACAGTAACAATAACTATCGGTGAAATCATCCCATATCGAGGATGCGACCAACGCAACAGGGCTTCTACACCAATGATATGGCCCTGACGATCATGTTTGGGTTGGTAAACCAATGTCAGTGCATTTTGTTGTATCGCAACCTGCAAATCAACCACCAGATCGCGGGCAATCATGCCAACCTTATCCTGTCTGGTGACAATTCTTTGCCTATTGTGCCCCACCTTGATAATCGTATCTGATGCTTGCTTGAATGCTGCCATGGTTTGTTGCTGCCGGTTTTTTTCTGCCCTTTTCACGAAAGGTAGATAACACAGCGTGCTGATAGCAATTAACAGCATTTGAAACACCACACCACGCCAGGATTCGGTCAACATCCAACCAGAAAATAATGCCGGGGTTGTCCAGCTCACTTGTACTGAATCAAGAATATGAATAAAACCGAAGTGCACTGCGGCCAGTGTAATCAGCATTAAAAGAAATGGGACCAGAATAAACGGGATAAGGTAAAACGGATTTAAAACAATCGGCAGTCCGTAGATCAGGATGTCATTAATATTGAAGATAGACGGTACGACGGACACTTTGGCAATTTTGTTCTGAATGCCTTGGCGTGTGGTGATAAAAATAGCGATTAACAAACCAAGCGTGGATCCAGATCCACCGATAGTCACAAAATTATCGAATAAGGTTCTGAGGATAAGATTAGTCTCGAATCCTGCAGTCGTACTCGATGCAAATAAAGCACCTTCTGCTGTCCCTAGCAGGAATACGCCGCCATGAAGACCGAAAAACCAGAGCAGCTGATTCGTCAAAATAAAAAATGAACTTAATATCCAGTTTCCATTTCCATCAGCTAACGCCCAGTCGACAATCATCTGAGTAATATTGGGAAACGGTGGCGTTGCTGCCAATAGCATACCGATAGCAAAAAAGAGAATACCGCTAAGAATGACAGAAGGAATCAGACGCATAGCATGATAAAACGTGGTATCCGAATCAACCGGCAACTTAAGTAAATCAAGAGAAGGGCGTTTTACAGCAAAAACCATCAACTCGGCCGACAGTAAACCAATAACAATTCCCAAGAAAATAGTGCCGGCACTAAACGCCATCGGCGAGAGGTTAGGCAGTGCGGTAGTCACGATCAGGAAGTTAATGATGGCACTAAGAGCCACCATTAATGGTGGAACAATCTCGCGATGTTTGGTTGGTCGGGGAATACGGTAAACCAGTTGAGTCGCGACCACGGCAGCCAATAACAGGCCCAAAAAATTAAACGCAGTGTTAATCATTTGTTGCAGCGGTTCACGCCATTCGGCGCCCAGCCAAAGATCCATTGACTGCTGATATTGTGGCCAGGGTAAGTTAAGAATTAATTCAGCGATTACTCGAAGGAAAGTAAGGGGCAAAAGTGCAACAAAACTGTTTCTTGTCGCTATCATCCATAAATACAGTCTTTGCTTCAATCTTGGCTCCCAAAACCAAAAGTTGTTTGAATAGCTTATAAACTACGCACATTGTGCTTAGCAATTGCTTATTAATTGACCACACATTTTATAATACTATCCATAAATGGGAATTTTGCAGGAAATTGGGACAGGATGTTTAATTATTTGTAACAGTTTCTATAAAACTGGGGACTACTTCAAAAAATACGATATATCTATGACTGCTGTGGCATCTTTTGCTCGATATACAACGTTGAAATAATGCTTTAGCTAACAGGGGTTACTGCACGGCATCTTGGAAATGTCGAGCAACCCCAAAATGGCTTGCCAGCATTCACACCTGTTTTGGTCTCCCTTAACACCATCGCATTGCCACATCTCGGGCAAATCTGCTGAGTTTCCTTCTCAGCGATAATGGTTCGAACATGACGCACATGATCACGATTGGTTTTAAAAGAGGGTTGTAAACGCCCAGCTCCAATGGCCTGAGTAACTTCATGTACCTGTTTTGGATCGAGGACCTTATCCGTTTTTGACAGAATATAGCGGATATAGCCCATTCCATAGGTTACGTTATCCGGCAAATCTGTTTTAAAAGTACTACTACCGATAAACACGACAACAGAATGTATCTGATGATCTTCCAGGTTTAAAAGTGATTGAAGGGTTTTACAGTGTTTGTAATTTTGATGCAGCGGGTTTTGGAATTTGTTTTTATGTTTGTAGATTTGCTGCGTCCACATTTTTTGCTTGGCAGAGCCAAATATCCAACCTCTGAGATTTTTGGTTTCCACTACAAATACGCCATAGATAGACACAATAATATGGTCAATTTGAGTGGTGCCATTCTCAGTAGGCAAAGTCACATTTTTAATTAAATGATAAACCGCTTTATCCAGCTTCCATTTAGCGAAAATGTTAACAATAAATTCACCTAATACGCCTTTAAACCAGGAGGAATTAATAATAACGGCAAAAATAAAGAGCGGGATTAAAAACCAGAATGAGAACAGGGAATGATAGATTGGTGAAAAGTCCATTTTTATCAATCCTTTATTAAAAGGTTATATTTACATTTTCAGTCACAGGAATTTGTGGCTTTCAACGAAGCTTATTATCTTTTTCAGCATACATTTTCTTATCGGCGGCAGCTAAAAGGTCATTAATATCAATATGGTTTTCTACTAAGGTGTTAATAAATCCAACGCTGTATTCAATATCATAACCACGCGCGGCCTGCTGATTGTAAGTTGAAATTTCTGTTTTAAACCGTTCAATCACTCTGACAGTATTTTCAGCATCAACATCCATCATCAATACTGCAAATTCATCGCCACCCAGGCGACCAAATACGTCGGATTCACGGAAAACAACTCGCAAAGCATTGGCAAACACGATTAATGCTCGGTCACCCTCAGCATGACCAAATTGATCGTTTATCGGTTTAAATTTATTTAAATCAAACAATAAGATCGATACAGATAAGTCTTTGCGTTTGCAGACATTTAAACTGTGTTTTGCCAAATCCGCAAAACCGCGACGGTTGGAGATTAAGGTTAGATCATCCAAGGTTGCTAATTGCAAAGCTGCAATTTCCTGTTCGGCCATCACGCCGAGATCTTTCAACAGCTGCAGATCCTCCGGCTCAAACTTTCGGGGTTCATCATCGATGATGCAGAGCGTGCCAAGGGCGCTGCCATTATTCACTTTTAATGGATAGCCAGCATAGAAGCGGATTTTGGGGGTTCCTGTCACCAATGGGTTATCTTTAAAACGATGGTCTTCTAGCGCATCTTCAACCACGAAAACATCATTACCCAATATGGCATGTCCACAAAAAGAAATTTCTCGAGACGTTTCATCCGGAAGGTCCATCTCTAATGCTTTGGATTTAAACCACTGACGGCCGTCATCAATCAGACTTAACACAGAAATATCGACACCAAACATACGTTTGGCCATACGCGTCAGCCGGTCAAATCTCTCTTCTGGAGCCGAATCAAGGATTTTCAGCGCCCTCAGCTTTTCGAGACGTTGTTTCTCATCTTCGGGAATCATTGGTGAAGTCATGGAGGGGTTCCTTGCCAAGTGCTCGGCGAATGCTAAACAACAGGCAACTTAATGGATATGAGTTAACCGATGTAAGTAACTGCCGTACATAAACTGGTTTTATATAAGTAGTAGTTTAACGATGTCGGAGTTCAGAGCTGCTCATCAATCCGCTCATAACCGTTTCTAATTGTGATTTCAGTGCCTTTTGGCTGTTTTTCAAGGACCATGCTGTTTTCACCAATGGAGATTTTGAAGCTTTCCCGTGAGACGTCTGAAACGGTGTACTGAGTCTGGTCAAGTAACAGTTTATTGCCTTCTAAGCGCGTAATACTGTCGTCCGTCTGTGACAGATACATCATATTTTCATCGTAATAAGACACCAGCTCAGAAACGGTTTCCATCCCTTGTTCGGTCATGGTGAAGGTTAAAGCAAATGTGTATTGTCCCTGATGACCAATCCATGTCGAATTATCCAACATTGCATAGTCGACACCGCGGGTCAGTGTCATCTCATCAGCTTCGAGATTTCCATCTTCTTTCACTTTAAGCGTATTAGCCGGTAAATCCTGTTCAGAAATCAGCTTAATGATGCGATCGTTACTTTTATATTCGTACTCTGCGGTGCTGACATCCTCTCCCTGAACAACTGCAACGCTTCCGTCTGTTTGAAACTCATAACTGATATTGCCATCCGGCCCGATAAATCTGCCCTCAAATTCATCATAACCACAGCCGGTAAGCAGGAGAGGGAGGCTCAGGCTGAGCAGCATTAAAAGTTGTTTCATTGCGTCAGGTTTCCTTCGTTGGATCATAATTAATGTGACTGAGGATACCTTGAAACCACTAATGCACAAAACCCAGCAAATAAACTGAAAGTTCGATTTTTGCATATCAGCAAAAGCAAATAGCCAACCAAGGCTGATCTGAATTTTGATCAGCCTATAGTCACATAACCTGTTATCCCTGATTTTTCTGCATAATTTCTAAAACCGTTTGCAATCTATCGGCTAATTCTTGATTGTTAAGAGACAATGCGCCATCAATTCCTGAACGAGCGCTTTCCATAAAATTAATGCGGGTTGAATCCGTTGCCATATCAACAGATTGTCCGGTTTCTACTGATATTTTCATCGTCATTAGCAATAAAGGTGAACTCTCATCCAATGTCATTTGGCCACTGCGGATTTGATTATTCATCCAATCAAACATCTCTTGTCGAGTCATATTGGTAAAATCGGTTTGATTACTGTCTTTAGGTTCAATCGAACCAGTTTGCTTAGCTTGTTCAGTTTGGGCGTGCATGATATCGGCGAAAGATACAGCGTCTTTATTTACGTTGGTTGTATGGCTTTGGCTGGAGTTGTGTTGATTTACTACGTTATTGATAAGCATGTTTGAATCCCTTCCTTTGAGTGATAGAAAGTTTGCTAAAGCAAAACTTATTCCATGACTAAAGAGCTAACTATTGCGGTTAATTACAGCAGGATTTGTTTCGATCTATAGGTAATTTTTGCCGTTATTTAGGCAATCATGTGCCGCTATCAGCAGCATCAACTTGCCTAATAACAACATTCGCTGATGCGAGTCACTGAATTAAGCTTATGTAAGGCCAAGCTTTAAAAACAAAAAAGCCGGACAGTTGTCCGGCTTGTTCATATAACAATCAGCATTAAATCAGCTGTATTCCACCCCCAAAGCTGCGATAGATATTCACTAAGCGGATAAAACTTTGTTGCTGTAGTTGTGCCAGCTGATCGCGGCTGCGAAGCAGTTCGCGTTCGGAGTCGAGCAGATCAAGAAATTCGCCGGTGCCGGCATCATAACGCTCGCGGGAGATCTCTACCGCTTTGTTACTGGCCTGCCACTGCAGCTCGGTGCTTAACTGCTGCTCACGGCTGAGATTGTAGCTATTCAGTGCCAGTTGCATTTCATTTATAGCGTTAAACACTTGTTGTTCAAACTCTGCTAGCGCCATTTGCGAGCTGGCTTCAGCCTGACGGATACGTGCTTTCACCGATCCTAAATCTGCAGCCTGCCAGCTTAAAGTTGGGGCAACGGACCAGCTTTTAGTGTTACTACCCAACGTTAAACCCGGACCAGATAAAAAGCCTAAGAAGCCGCTTACTGAGACATTCGGATATAACTCGGCGGTAGCGACCCCAATATCAGCCGTGCGAGCTGCTAATAACCGTTCACTGCTGGCAACATCAGCCCGATACCGCAGGTAGTTTTCACCTTCAACGACGGCTACGGGTTGTTTTAACTGTGGTAGTCGGGGCGCATCATCAAGTCCTAACTGGCCTGGCCGCTGTGCCAATAAAGCTGACAAAGTCGCATCTGCTGTTAACAGTGCTACGCGATATGTTGGAATAGCAGCATTCACCTGATGCAGTTGCACGTCTATTTGTGCCAGCTCCAGCTCAGAGGCCATACCGGCCTCTAATCTTGCTATTACAATAGCGCGGCTTTGCTGCAGATTTTGCAAGTTCTGCTCTGCTACAACTAAGCGTAACTGAGCCCCACGGTATTCACCGTAACTGGTTGCCACCTGGCTGATTAACAGGACCTGGGCATCGTGCCATAAAATATCCGCCTGCTGAGCCTGTGCTTCTGCTGCTTCACTGGCACGGCGTAATTTACCAAACAAGTCCAGATCCCAGCTTAAATTGGCGCC
Organism: Methylophaga sp.; assembly: GCF_030651745.1. Next base: position 76,947 of record NZ_JAUSCC010000140.1, on the reverse strand, counting down.
GGTGCTATAGCCTCGGATAATCACATTGTCATTGCCTGGCTGCAGTACAGCATTTTCACTGGCCTGATAACCAGCATCTAACGTGCCTTTGGGCAGAATATCGTTTTCCGCATCCCGAAATACGGCATACGCCCGATCAACGTTGGCTCTGGCTTGTGCCAGTGTCCGGTTCTCAGCCAGAGCACGTTTAATCAGCCTGTTCAGCGATTCATCGTCAAATGCTTGCCACCAACTTTGTGCTAACTCCGCCTGCTGATATGGGCTGCTAACGTTGATATCAGCCAACGTGGCAGGGGACTGATAATCTGGTCCCACTGCACAAGCGCTTAATGACATCACTAATATAGCAATCGTTGTGAGTTTTGATGTATTACGCATGTGTAGTCTCCAGCTTATCTGTAGTTGCAGTTGACGCTGGCAGCGATTTTTTCTCACCACGCTTGGCCAACATGTAATAAAACAGAGGCGTTAAGATTAATCCGAAGAAGGTGACACCTATCATGCCGGAGAACACCGCGACTCCCATAGCCTGACGCATTTCAGCACCGGCACCGGTTGAAAATACCATTGGCACCACACCCATAATGAAGGCGATAGAGGTCATCAATATTGGTCTCAAGCGCAGACGACCTGCTTCCAATATAGCTTCCATGGCAGTCATTCCATGGTCCTGCAGCTCTTTGGCGAACTCGACTATTAGGATGGCATTTTTAGTGGCCAGCCCCACCAGTACAATTAAGCCTATCTGTGTCAGCACATTGTTATCCCCTCCATAGATTAATACGCCGCTAAGTGCTGATAACAAGGTCATTGGAATGATCAGAATGATCGCCAATGGCAAGCTTAAACTTTCGTACTGTGCTGCCAGCACCATAAACACCAACATAATCACCAAGGGGTAAATGAATATCCCGGCATTACCGGCCAGAATTTGCTGGTAAGTCAGTTCAGTCCATTCATAGGTCATACCGTTGGGCAGTGTCTCGGCCAGTATTTTTTCAATAGCGGCCTGTGCTTCACCAGTGCTGTAACCTGGGGCTGGTCCACCGTTGATTTCTGCAGTGGTAAAGCCGTTGTAATGCATTACCCGGTCTGGCCCTGCTGTGTCGGTGATATTGATAAATGAACCCAGCGGGACCATCTCGCCATTGCCGTTACGTACCTTTAACTGGCTGATCTGTGATGCACTCTGACGGAACTGCTCGTCAGCCTGCATATTCACCTGATAAGTACGGCCAAACTGGTTAAAGTCATTAACATACACCGAGCCCATATAAGCCTGCAGCGTTTGAAATATTTCATCAATTGCCACATTTTGTTGCTTGGCTTTAGTACGGTCGATGTCCAGATCCAGTTGTGGCACATTTACCTGATAGCTGGAGAAAATACCGGTCAGTTCAGGCGTAGCCCAGGCTTTTTGCATCACCTGCATGGTGACGTTATACAGCTCATCGTAACCGTGATTAGCGCGGTCCTGAATTTGCAACCTGAAACCACCGATAGTGCCCAGCCCCTGTACCGGTGGTGGAGGGAAGATAGCAATAAAGGCATCTTCAATACCGGCAAACTTCTGGTTTAACGCAGCAGCTATCGCATCAGCCGACATGGATGGATCGGTACGATCTTTGAAGTCGGTTAGTGTGGTAAACACGATGCCGGAATTCGGGCTGTTGGTAAAACCGTTAATGTTCAGTCCGGGGAAGGCGACAGAACTAACTACGCCAGGTTGTTCAAGCGCAATACGTGACATTTCTTTAATCACAGAATCCGTACGCTCTAGTGATGCGGCATCTGGCAATTGAGCAAACGCCACCAGATATTGTTTATCCTGGCTTGGCACATAACCGGAAGGAGTTGTCGCAAACTGCAGACCAGTTAAACCCAGCAGCGCCACATACATGATGCCCACCAGAGCGCCAAAGCGGATCACCTTTTTAACCATCCAGCCATAACCCCGAGATAAACGGGAAAAGAAGCGATTAAATGGACCAAATAACCAGCCACCCAAAAGTTTGTCCATAACGCGCGTCAGCAGATCTTTTTTCTCACCTGGAGCTTTTAACAATAGTGCTGACAGGGCAGGACTCAGTGTTAACGAGTTAATCGCCGAGATAAACGTAGATATGGTAATGGTTAAGGCAAACTGTTTATAAAATTGCCCGGTTAAACCCGACATAAAGGCTGTAGGAATGAATACTGCCGCCAAAACCAAGGTCGTCGCGACGATAGGCCCGGTGACTTCTCTCATTGCTTTTTGTGTGGCAGCAACTGGCGTTAAGCCTTCTCGAATATTACGTTCGACGTTTTCAACCACCACGATGGCGTCATCGACGACGATGCCGATGGCCAATACCAAACCAAATAACGATAAGGCATTAAGCGAAAAGCCCAGCATATGCATAAAAGCAAAGGTACCTATCAATGACACCGGTACGGCTACTAATGGAATAATAGATGCGCGCCAGGTTTGCAAAAACAGCACAACTACCAGTACCACTAACACCAATGCTTCCAGCAACGTTTTTATCACAGCCTCGATAGAGCCACGTACAAATACCGTTGGATCGTAAACGATGTCGTAGGCTAAACCATCCGGAAAGCCTTTTGATAGCTCCGCCATTTTTGCCCGTACATCGTCAGAGATTTGAATCGCGTTAGAACCTGATGCCTGAAAAATTGGAATAGCAACAGCATCTTTATTGTTTAATAACGAACGCAGCGCATAGGTTGAAGCACCAAGCTCAATACGGGCGACATCTTTTAAATAACTGACCTCACCGTTGTCGCCGACTTTGATAATAATATTGCCAAACTCTTCAACGGTAGATAAACGGCCTTTAACGTTGATCAGCAGCTGAAACTCCGCTTCACCACTGGGCTGTGCACCTAAACTACCTGCCGCAGCCTGCTGGTTTTGCTCGCGAATTGCTGCAGTGATTTCTGATGGGGATAAGCCTAGTGCCGCCACTTTATTAGGATCCAGCCAGATCCGCATACTGTAATCACCGGCACCAAACAGCTCTACATTACCTACGCCATTAATCCGTGCCAGCTCATCTTTTACATTTAACAAGGCATAGTTAGACAGATAGAGCATGTCATAGCGATCGTCCGGTGAGCTTAAATGCACCACCATGGTTAAATCAGGGGATGATTTTTCAGTGACCACACCTAAGCGTTGTACTTCTTCAGGCAATCTTGGCATAGCACGATCAACTCGTGCCTGCACTTGAGTCTGGGCTAAATCCACATCAGACCCGATGGCAAAGGTCACGGTTAACGTCATCCGGCCATCCGAAGTGGCTTGTGATGACATATAAAGCATGTCTTCGACACCGTTGATTTCCTGCTCCAGTGGTGAAGCTACTGTTTCAGCAATGACTTTTGGATTGGCACCCGGATAGTTCGCCGTTACAACGACAGTAGGGGGCACCACTTCAGGGTATTCAGTGATTGGCAACTGCCAGACCGCAATGGCACCGGTAATTAAAAAGAACAGTGAAATAACCGCTGCAAAAATAGGTCTTTTGATAAAAAACTGTGAGAACATGTTGTTTTCCTTAACCTTTATCTGCCGCGCTAACTGTTTCTGCAGTCAGCGCGGTGCTGGTTTTATCCAGCAACTGTTGATTTTTACGTAAACCGACTAGTTGTTCTTCGGTTGCCATATCCACCAGCTTTGGTTCTATCTGAATATTCGGCATCACGCGTTGTAAGCCATTCACGACAATTTTGTCTGTTGCCGTTAAGCCTTCACGGACAATACGTAGCCCGTTTATTTTTTCTCCCAGTTTTACCGCGCGATACTCCAACTGATTTTGATCATTTACGACCAATACAAACTTGTTGTTCAGATCGGTACCAATAGCTTTTTCATCAATCAGAATGCCTTGATAAGATTCGCTGCCAACTAATTTGATACGCGCAAATAAGCCCGGTAACAGATTATTGTCGCTATTGGCAAAACTGGCACGAATGCGGATAGTGCCGGTTTGCTGGTTCACGCTATTGTCGACAAAATCAACATTGCCAATGTGCTGGTAATTGCTGTCATCGGCCAGCGCCATATACACAGGATTTGCTGTGGCATCACGGGTATCAGCCCGTTTTCCGTCTTCGCTCAACCGAAGATATTTCAAGTAACTTTGTTCATCCACATCAAAATAGGCATACATTTTCTCAGTAGATACCAGGCTGGTTAGCTGGCTTTGACCTGCGTTGACATAGTTACCGGCAGTTATCTGTGCATATGACACCCGGCCGCTGATAGGAGCGGTAATACGGGTATAACTTAAGTCCAGTTCAGCGCGCTGCAATGCCGCTCTCACCGATGCAACGTTTGCAGCGGTTTGCTGCTTACGTGCTAAACGGGTATCGAGCAGTTCAACAGAAATTGCACGTGCAGCACTAAGTTTTTCTGCACGTAGGTATTCGCTTTCTGCCAGCGTTGAAGCACTTTGCGCACTTTGCAGCTCGGCTTTAAGTCTGGCAACTTCGGCTGCAAAAGGCTGAGGATCAATTTGTACTAATAAATCGCCTTTGTTGACCAAAGCACCTTCGCTGAAATGCACTTGTTCGATATAACCTGAGACGCGTGGCACGAGATTGACTGTTTGGGGTGCCTGCAAACGACCAGTAAATTCATCCCATTCAGTGATGCGCTCGTTAATTACCTGAGCCACGCTGACCTGAGGAGCAGCTGGTGCTTCAGGCTGACTAGCGGCCTCCGGACTGCCACAAGCGGACAACACCATTGCTGCAATACTGCCTAATACAAATGTTCCTACAGTGCTTCTTATACTCATGATGTTGTTCTCCATATGGTTTCCAGATGTCTCATGACAATGCTTCAAATAATGTTTTTGATTAGGTGTGCATCTTTCATACGTTTCGTATGTCAAATGGTGTGCGTAGCATATGTATAATTGACTTAATATAAATGTGGATTTACTCTCTCATACGCGACGTATGTGGTGTATAGTATTTCGCATACGTATTGTATGTCAACTCGCATGCATTACGTATGTAAAAATTTGGAGAAGATAATGGCCCAAAAACGTGAAGAAATGATTGTTGAGACTCAAGCTAAGTTAATTAAAGCCGCGAGGGAAAGCTTTGCCCAACATGGTTTTGCGGAAAGTTGTATGGACGATCTGACAGCAGATGCTGGCTTAACACGTGGCGCGCTTTATCATCATTTCGGCGGTAAAAAAGGATTACTACAAGCCGTTATTCAACAGATTGAAGAAGAAATGACGACACGGCTGACAGCGGTAAAGTCGGAGAGTCCAACCACCTGGGATGGCTTTATTAACGGATCAATCACCTATCTCAATATGGCATGTGAACCGGAAATTCAGCGAATCATTTTATTAGATGGACCCGCGGTACTGGGTGATCCTTCTCAGTGGCCAAGAAAAAACTGTTGTATCCGCAGCACACAGCTAAGTATTGAAAAACTTATGGAAGAGGGAGTCTTGCGAGAAGTTGACTCGCTGGCAATGGCCCGACTCATTAATGGTGCTTTATTTGGAGCCTCATTGTGGATTGCCAATGCAGAGGATCCGCACGCTGCATCACGCAGAGCGGTAGAGGCATTTCTGACGTTGGTTTCGGGGTTGTTAAAATTAAACACTACACCAGTCAATTCTTCTGTTGAGCATGATTCATAACCGCCTTAACTAGCGATCTGCAGAAAACTCTAAAAGAGAATTCGTTGTTAGATTCTGCCTGAATTGAGATGGGTGAAGTTTTAAACAATTGCTGGTTAGAAAATTTAAAGTTCTTCAATATCCATATTAGTCTTTACCTCAGCCTCAAATCTTTAGCTTATAAAGTCCAATAAATGCCAACACGTATTAAACGATGGGGTATGTATATCAGTTCTACTTATCCTGTTACCACACTCAATTTTTAATTCTTATAACCAAATAACTGCTGCGTTTTGATTTTCTCTGCCACAACATCAGGGACTAATTTTTCCCAGCCCGGCTGATTGCTGGTAATCATATTTAATACATCCGGTGAAAAGATGTGCAGATAGTCTTCGTTGAAGGCTTCAATCTGTTTAATGTGATCACCTTGTTTCAGATAGTCGTAGAGATAGGTTTGTTTTTTATCCACATTAAGATTATCGACCTTGAATAAGGTATTGGTTGCCGCATCTTTGTATGGGTAAATATAGAGTTTGACATTGTTCTTAAACAACCGACCAAAGCCTTCCAGAATACCGCCATGCAAGGTGGTGTAATACTGATCGTTAAACAGATCAACCAAACTGTGCGCGCCCATGGCCATACCAATTCGACGGTTGGTGTAGCGAGATAAATAAGTAGCCAGACGATAATATTCGGGGTAGTCAGAAATCATTACGGTGTGACCCGTAGCCTCTAATACCTCGGCGCGGCTGATAAAGTCTTCGAGATCGACACTATCATTATCATCACGTAAATGATGCATGGTGATTTCCATGATGGAAATAGTATCTTCGGGACCGGAATCATCCTCGGCCTCAAATTGTTTTCTGGCCGCATTCAACATATCGATATTGACGTGAGTAACCGGGCGGAAACGGCCTCTTTCGACCAATACATTCTTCTTACGCAAATGCTCTGAAGGTTGGAGTACTTTGCCATCTGCCGAGAACATCGCTGCACCACTCAAGCCAAGCTGAACCAGTCTTAAACTGATAACTCGGTTATCAACATGCAGGAATGCATCACCATGAAAGTCGACCATATCGACTTCAATGCGATCGGTGGTGAGATTATCCAGCAATGATTTCACCAGCATGTCCGGAGTTTGGCTGAGATGAAATGCACCATGGATCAAATTGACACCGAGAATGCCCAGGGCTTCTTGCTGCAGTGCGTTTTCATGATCGAGCATCCTGACATGAATTATGATTTCACTTGGCGCAGCATGAGGTTCGGTTTGAAAACGGATTCCTAACCAGCCATGACATTCGTTGGTGCCATGATAATTACGAGCAGACACTGTGTCGGCAAAAGCAAAAAAAGCGGTGTTCTCACCACGTTGCTCGCTTAAACATTCCACAATCAAGTTATATTCATGGTCCAGCATATCTTCCAGTCGCTCGCGGGAAACATAGCGCGAGGCTTTGCCATAAATATCATCGCTCACCTTCATGTCATAAGCGGAGATGCTTTTAGCAATGGTGCCAGCTGCACCACCGACCCGAAAGAACCAGCGAACTACCTCCTGGCCGGCACCAATTTCAGCAAAAGAACCGTAGCGGATGGCATCAAGGTTTACTTCAAGCGCCTTAGCACCAGTCGATAAGATTTTATTGTCCATAGTTACTCTTGATAATTGTGTTATTTGGTTTGATGGTCATTGCATCGCCAATGCGTATGACAACTACATTGTGAGTTTGTCTTGATTGTAACGTCTTTGGGCTTTAACCGACACTTGAGGTGTCTGGCCAATTTCAGTTTGTTGGGCATTTTTGTCGTCAGTCTATGATTATATATATGGCTATTTGCCCATAGGTGATATATGGTCTCAGAATGGACGAAACACCGCTCCAACCAGTTGATCACGATAAGCTTGTCCGCCTCCAGCGGCAACATCAGGCACTGTATCTTGTTGCTCGTGAACTGCGTCATTATCAAACAGATCTCAACTGTGCACTCCGTGATATCACTGAAACCGCCTCACGTGCACTTGATATTGAACGTGTCAGTATTTGGCGTTATAACCATCAACAGCACACTGTTTTGTGTGCTGAGCTTTACGAGGCAACCCCTAATAGCCATACAGGCGGAGCAAAATTAAGCGCTAAGCAGTATCCAGCCTACTTCAGGGCAATGGAAACCGAAGAAGTCATCCATGCTTCTGACGCGATGACTGATCCTCGCACCTGTGAATTTGCAGAATCCTATTTGAAACCTCAAAACATCGGATCAATGCTGGATGCCCCGATACATGCCGGAAGCAAACTGGTCGGTGTGTTGTGTCACGAACATGTGGGGGGACCACGGACATTTTATGAGGATGAAATCAGCACCGCGACGTTGCTGGCTGACCTGGTTGGCGCGGCTATTGAACATCTGGAAAGCCTGGGGAAAAATCAAAGGATTGAAGTACTGCTGCGGGATGAAGTCACGCTGTGGAATATTCTTTTCGAGCAGTCAATAGACGGCATTGTGATTCTTGAGCAGGACGGCAGCGTATACAGAATGAACAAGCGTTTTATGGAGATGCTGGGTTGTACCATGGAACAAGCCTACACAATGAAAGTGTGGGAGTGGGACTGTCAATTGAGCAAGGAAGACATTATCGAAAGACCTTGGACAGTTAAAGAATCCGGTGCTCATTATGAAACAAAATTGCGTAGCAAGGATGGAACACTCATTGATGTTGAAGTCAGTATCAATGGGGCTGAGTACATGGGTAAAAAGCTGGCCTTCAGTATCGTCAAGGATATCACTGACCGCAAAAAAGTAGAGATGGAGCTGCTAGCGAGTGAAGCCCGCTATCGGACTATTTTTGAAACTGTGGAAGATATTATCTTTACCCTCACACAAGATGGACTCATCTCTTCTCTTAACTTCTCTTTCGAACGAATCACCGGGTGGTTGCCCGAAGAGTGGATTGGTAAACCGTTCCTTCCTATTGTTCATCCGGATGAGCGGCCACTCATACAAGATAATTTTGAAAGGCTGTTATTAGGAGAGTCAGTGGCCTCGGTTGAAGTACGAGTTTTGACAAAATCAGGTTCGTATATTGATTTTGAAACCAACCCAACCGTCAGTAATAACAATGGTCAATCTACTGTTTTTGGCGTTCTCCGTGATATAACCGAGAGAAAGCAGGCCGAGGAACAGATACGCTGTTTTGCCACTTTCGACAGCCTCACTGGTATCTTGAATCGAAGAGAATTCACCGGGATAGTGGAAAATGAAATTGAGCGTGTGAGAAGGTATGGCATGCCATTTTCTATAATTATGTATGATCTGGATCACTTCAAATGGGTGAATGATACCTTTGGCCATAATGTGGGCGATGATGTATTGCAAACCGTTGTCCGGGTGGTAAATAAAAATATGCGATCTACTGATGTTGCTGGGCGCTGGGGGGGCGAGGAGTTTATGGTGTTGTTGCTCCAGACAGATCTTGATTCAGCAATGAAAGTGGCTGAGGGGCTGCGACAGGCTATAGAGCTGTGCACGTTTGATAAGGTAGGCCAGCTTACGGCAAGTTTTGGTCTAACACAACTTGTGCCTGAAGATAATATTGATTCACTGACCAAAAGGGTGGATGAAGCGCTCTACCAAGCGAAACAGCGTGGGCGTAATCGTGTTGAAGTGCGGTTGGCTGACACCGCCCATTCCTGAACCGGGCATGAGAATGGCCAAATATTCATTGTTACTCTTGATAAAGATGTTATCTGGTTTGATGGCTACTGCCTCTTTGGGCGTTAGTGTTTGGCTATGTCTGGCTCGGCGCGCATCATTTGCAATACACCGCACTACCTGACTGGACCGGTTCATTAGGTGCGGCTATTTCGCTGGCCATGATAATTCCTTCATGGGGCGGGGCACTTAATGGGATGTTCACCTTAAGTGGGGCCTGGAACAAGCTGCGTACTGACTATATCTTACGTTTTCTGATTGTCTCTTTAGCCTTTTATGCAATGTCCACCTTCGAAGGCCCGGTGATGTCTTCAAAAACGGTAAATGCTTTATCGCATTACACTGATTGGACTATCGGCCATGTGCATTCAGGTGCATTAGGTTGGGTCGCGATGATTTCAATAGGCGCCATTTATCACATGACAGAACGCATGTGGAACACGCAAATGTTTTCAACAAAGCTCGTTAACGTGCATTTCTGGTTTGCAACAGTGGGAACTGCCTTATATATCACCGCCATGTGGATCGCCGGCATCATGCAAGGGTTGATGTGGAGAGCCTATGATGATTATGGGAATCTCTCTTACACCTTCGTTGAGTCAGTAGCTCAAATGCATCCTTATTACGTGATGCGTGCACTTGGCGGTTTCATCTTCTTTTGTGGTGCCGTGCTAATGCTCTTTAATGTGGTTCGAACCATTCGCCAGGGGACTTCAAAAGCCGGCGCTGAATCGGTTGCTTTGCCACAACAAACCTAAGGTGAGAATTCAGCAGTTAATCACTTGGTGACTAACTGCTGTTTTATTTTAATGGGGTAAAGGGGGATTGTTTATGCGACAACTTGTAGTTGATTTAAAAACTCAGACACATCCATATCAATAATTTCCAGACCTTTCTTCTCACAATAACGTAATTCTTTGGCCGTCGGATTTTTGTTTAATACCCAGCCACGGTGCTCTTGAGAATCATAGGTTATATCACTCATAACCATACGCTCTGAATCGCGATTCAGTGGCATTCCCAGCAACAGATATTGTTTATCTTTACGATAGTTTTTTAGAAAATCAGGAATGGCAAAGCCACCCATTAATTCGGTGATGTAATCAACATAGTCAGCATCTGAGGCAACATAATTCGCATCAGGGAGTGGCGTACCCATAGGTTTAAACAGAATAGGGAGGTCAAGGGAAACTTCATCCTGTGTTATCTCATGATAGGTATCACAATCATAGTGATAAATGCGAAAACGAAATTGCGTTTCCGTAATACGAGCCACACCACAAATTAAAGTATGTTCTTCATCACTATAACTTTGTTGTAGTTGAGTATCACGATTGATATCAATTACATATTTTGGTTTCCACTCCACTAACCAATCATGTAACGCGGCACGTGTCCATTCGGTTTCTGCATAGGTTTTGGTAAAAAACTGGCTTAAAAAGTTACGGCCTTTTTTTAACTCTTTATTCATTGCTGCCCGTGGAAACTCATACATAAGCTTAGGTGCCATGGGGTGACCATCATTCATGGCGTATATAAGGCTATTACTATCAGCAGGCATTGGCTGGCCTGTTTGAACATTTACTGCATCATACAAAACACCTGGCCCTAAGTACGGCACAACACGGTTATCAAACAGGCCGGACAGAATTTCATTTATCACATGGTCAGTCATTGCTTATCTCCGAAATAGAATCATTTTAGAAGTGAAAGCAAAAACTACTCCATATAGTAATTAGCGTAAGCCATGCGTTATAGAGCGGTTATTAAGTGATTGAATTGGATGGTAAAAACAGGTTGTTGATAAAGGGCTTGTAAGATTGTTTCAATAATAACCCTACTGTAAGTAAGACTACAACCAACAAACAAAATGTTGGTTATGTTACGAGGTCTGTAATACTTTATTTTCAGTAAAAATATATATAAATCAATATATTAAAAAATATTTTCGATATGGCACACCGTTTGCAATTCTCTGTTCGTGTTCATTCCAAACACTTATAGATAGGAGAAAAACCATGGCGTTACGTCAATGTGCAATATACGGTAAAGGTGGTATCGGTAAATCAACAACAACACAAAACCTGGTCGCAGCTATCGCTGAACAAGGCAAAAAAGTCATGATTGTTGGCTGCGATCCTAAAGCTGATTCTACCCGTCTGATCTTACACTCAAAAGCGCAAACAACGATTATGAGTTTAGCTGCTGAAGCAGGTAGTGTTGAAGATCTAGAACTCGAAGATGTATTGAAAGCGGGTTACGGCGATGTTAAATGCGTCGAGTCAGGTGGCCCAGAGCCAGGCGTTGGTTGTGCTGGCCGTGGTGTTATCACTGCAATCAACTTCTTGGAAGAGGAAGGCGCATACGACGAAGAGTTGGATTTCGTTTTCTATGATGTTCTGGGTGATGTTGTATGTGGTGGTTTTGCGATGCCTATTCGTGAAAACAAAGCACAGGAAATCTACATCGTATGTTCAGGTGAAATGATGGCGATGTATGCAGCAAACAACATTGCTAAAGGTATCGTTAAATATGCGACATCAGGCAGCGTGCGCTTAGCTGGTTTGATTTGTAACTCACGTAATACTGCTCGAGAAGATGAATTGATCATGCAACTGGCAGCAAAAATGAATACACAAATGATTCATTTTGTACCTCGTGACAACATTGTTCAACGTGCTGAAATTCGTCGTATGACAGTTATTGAATACGATGGCACTGCAAAGCAAGCTGATGAATATCGGGCTCTAGCAACAAAAATCATCAATAACACAGATCTACGCATTCCTACTCCAATCACGATGGATGAGTTGGAAGATCTATTGATGGAATTTGGCCTAATGGACGAAGAAGACGAGTCTATTGTTGGTAAAACGGCGACTGCTGAATAAGTTGATATTCGTTTAAGTCTACACCTAGGAGGGTAAGAAATTACTCTCCTAATCCTTAAAAAGCATGTCGGGGGATTACCCGCAGCGATAGGAGAATGATTATGTCTGCTTTAACTAAAGAAGAAACAGAAGCGCTGATTCAGGAAGTGCTGGAAGTCTATCCTGAAAAAGCCAAAAAAGATCGGGCGAAACACTTGGCGGTTAACGATCAAAGCCTGGAAAAATCGAACAAATGTATTACCTCTAACCGCAAATCATTACCCGGAGTTATGACAATTCGTGGTTGTGCATACGCTGGTTCTAAAGGTGTGGTTTGGGGCCCCATCAAAGATATGATTCATATCTCACATGGCCCTGTTGGTTGTGGTCAGTATTCACGTGCTGGTCGTCGTAATTACTACGTTGGTACTACAGGTGTAAATACCTTTGGCACCATGAACTTTACTTCAGATTTTCAGGAAAAAGACATTGTATTTGGCGGTGATAAAAAACTGGCCAAATTGATAGATGAAATCGAAGTGTTATTTCCATTGAATAAAGGGATCTCTATTCAATCAGAATGTCCAATCGGCTTGATTGGGGATGACATAGAAGCAGTAGCGAAACAGAAGAAAAAAGAACACGGTAAAACGATTGTTCCTGTTCGCTGCGAGGGTTTCCGTGGTGTGTCTCAATCATTAGGTCATCATATTGCGAATGATGCAGTACGTGACTGGGTCCTGGATCCTGCTGCTGAAAAAGAAACACCCTATGAAACGTCACCATATGACGTTGCTGTTATTGGTGACTACAACATCGGTGGTGATGCGTGGGCTTCACGCACATTATTAGAAGATATGGGCCTGAACGTTGTGGCTCAATGGTCTGGTGATGGCACGATTGCTGAAATTGAAAACACATCAAAAGTTAAATTAAATCTTATTCATTGTTATCGTTCAATGAACTATATCTCTCGTCATATGGAAGAGAAATATGGCATTCCCTGGATCGAGTATAACTTCTTTGGCCCAACCAAGATCGCTGAATCCTTACGTGCAATTGCGGCGCATTTTGATGACAAAATCAAAGAAGGTGCAGAACGTGTAATTGAAAAATATAAAGCTGAATACGACGCGGTTATTGCTAAGTACAAACCTCGTCTACAAGGCAAACGCGTGATGTTATACGTTGGTGGTCTGCGTCCTCGTCACGTCATCGGTGCTTATGAAGACTTAGGGATGGAAGTTGTCGGTACCGGTTACGAGTTTGGTCATAACGATGACTACGATCGCACTATCAAAGAAATGGGTAATGCAACCCTGCTTTACGATGATGTAACTGGTTATGAATTCGAGGAATTTGTTAAAAAAGTTCAACCAGATCTTATCGGTTCAGGCATCAAGGAAAAATACATATTCCAAAAAATGGGTGTGCCTTTCCGTCAGATGCACTCTTGGGATTATTCAGGCCCTTATCATGGTTACGATGGCTTCGCTATTTTTGCCCGCGATATGGATATGACTATTAATAATCCATGTTGGAAAAGTATTAAAGCACCTTGGAAGCAAGACGTGGCAACTGATGTCGCTGTTGCTGCAAGTGCCTGATACTTTTTTAAAAAAGGTAAATGTCTGTAGTCGGGTGCGGTTGCCGTACCCCACACAGATAATTGAAAGTAGCTTAGCTACCATTTCTCTTAATACGTCGTCCACAGATTAGTGGCGCGGAGGAGTTTATCATGAGTCAAGATGTTGAAAATATTAAAGCAAGTTACCCCTTATTCAGAAATGATGAATATAAGGAAAATTTGGCAAACAAACGTGCAGCGTATGAAGAACGTCATTCTGATGACAGAATTAATGAGATATTTAATTGGACAACCACTGCTGAATATCAAGAAATTAACTTCAACCGTGAAGCATTAACGGTTAACCCTGCTAAAGCATGCCAACCTCTGGGTGCGGTGTTGTGTGCATTAGGTTTTGAAAAAACAATGCCTTATGTTCATGGTTCTCAGGGTTGTGTTGCGTATTTCCGTACTTACTTCAATCGTCATTTTAAAGAACCGGTTTCATGTGTATCTGATTCTATGACAGAAGATGCTGCGGTATTTGGTGGTCAGAAAAACATGATGAATGGTTTAGAAAATGCTAAAGCATTATACAAACCAGACATGATTGCTGTTTCCACTACCTGTATGGCAGAAGTTATCGGTGATGATTTGAATGCGTTCATCAATAACAGTAAAAAAGAAGGCTATGTTGAACAGGAATACCCGGTTCCATTTGCACATACCCCCAGTTTTGTTGGGAGTCATACAACCGGTTGGGACAATATGTTTGAAGGTATTTTAAGTTACTTCACTCGTAACTATATGGACGACAAAGAAGTTGGTTCAAATGGCAAAATCAATCTTGTTCCTGGGTTTGAAACCTATTTGGGCAACTACCGAGTCATGCATCGCATGATGAAAGAAATGGGCGTTGACTACACCTTGTTAAGCGATCCAACTGAAGTATTAGATACACCAGCCGACGGTGAATTCCGTATGTATGCCGGTGGTACAACAATGGATGAAATCAAAGATGCACCAAATGCGATTGATACATTATTGTTGCAACCGTGGCAGTTAGATAAAACGAAAAAGTATGTTAAAGGCGTTATGAATCAGCCTGCAACAGCCATCAATATCCCAATGGGTCTGCAATGGACTGATGAGTTTTTGATGACGGTATCTGAACTTACCGGTAAACCAATTCCTAAATCCTTAGAAGTTGAACGCGGACGTTTAGTGGATATGATTACCGACTCACATGCATGGTTACATGGCAAAAAGTTTGCTCTGTACGGTGATGCGGATTATGTGATGGGTATGACTAAATTCTTGCTGGAATTAGGTGCAGAACCAACAGATATTCTGTGCAACCATGCTAACAAACGCTGGATGAAAGCAATGGATGCGATGTTACAAGCATCGCCATACGGTCAGGATTCTAAAGTACACGTTGGTAAAGATTTATGGCATTTCCGGTCATTAGTTTTTACGAACAAACCTGATTTTATGATTGGCAACTCATACGGCAAATTTATTGAACGTGACACGTTTCATAAAGGAGCTGAGTTCCAGGTGCCATTAATCCGTATTGGCTTCCCAATCTTTGATCGTCATCACTTACATCGTATGACTACGCTAGGTTATGAAGGTGCTATTTATATATTAACGACTTTGGTTAATGCCGTACTGGAGCAACTCGACAAAGAAACAATGGGTATGGGAACAACAGACTATAACTACGATTTAATTCGCTAGTTATTAGATCTAATCATCTACCGGACTTTTTTTAAGTCCGGTAGATATCCTACTTAAGGACTGTGTTATGCCTAGTGTAATGTTAAGAAAAAGAGATGACGGCAAGTTACTTTTTTATGTTGCTAAAAAAGATCTCGAAGAAACGGTTGAATCAATTGAATTTGATACTGAAGAAAAATGGGGGGGGGAAGTCGTGTTAGGCGATGATTCACGTTATTACTTCGAGCCAATGAGTCCACCGCCTGTCATTCCGATTACCTTACGTGCTAAGCGTATTTAATATCAGTGGGGGATTTAAAATGGCTTTATATATTGTTGAAGAAGAGTGTATTTCCTGTGGTGATTGTGAACCAGTTTGCCCAACGGTATCCATTAAAGAAGGTGCAATTGTTTTTGCCATAAATGCTAAAACTTGCACCGAATGTAAGGATGATTTTGATTCACCTGAATGTGTTCGGGTATGCCCTATAGACAATTGCATTTTGCCTTTGGAGGCTTGATGTTATGAGCCAGTCAACCTTATCACGGGAACTGGCTTTAGGTATTGGGCTTGCTGCCAGGGCATTGCCCAATACTGATCCTAAGCAGCTGGTTACTAGATTGACTAAAGCTTTGGGTCTGCCATTAACTGCACCAAAACTGCATGCTTTGACTGTATCAGAGTACCAATCTTTGTTAGAGCAAACAGCCAGCGAACAATACAGTCAAGCAATACTATCAAACTCACTCGATTACCTTCACTCGATTCATGTTGCCGACGAGCAGCACTCACATCTGCCAACCATTAAAGCCTACCAGGATGGCGATATCCCATATTCCATTCGCTTAGCCATTGCCAGCGATAACGGTATTAACATCAATGGTCAATTCAGCACCTGTGAGCAGTTCTATATTTATCAGCTATCGTCCCAGGAACAACGCCTGATAGATATTAGAAAAGTCGATGTGGATCCAACTCTGAAAGCCGAGCAAAAGCAACAATATCGTGCTGAGTTAATTCAAGATTGTCAGGTGCTTTATGGCATTGCTATCGGTGGGCAGGCTGCAGCAAAAGTGGTTAAGCAAGGCATTCACCCGATGAAAATAAGTGGTCAGGCAGAAATAGCCGACATCATTGCACAACTTCAGCAGGTATTAGTTACATCACCGCCACCCTGGTTAGCCAAAATAATGGGCTTGACGCCAAAAAAAGTCTTACTGAAAACAGAGAAAGTAACCGTATGATTGAACCGCAAACACTAACAGAAATTGTCAGCTCAATTGCAGACAGTGGTCTTGATGAA
Source organism: Methylophaga sp. (assembly GCF_030651745.1). The sequence continues at coordinate 60,107 of NZ_JAUSCC010000140.1, read as the reverse complement.
ACCATCATATCGTCTTTACGAAGCCAGTATAAAGGCATTCATTTTACCTACTGCAATGATGATGACATCCCGAATAATGAGCCAGTGGTCGAACATGATGGTTTCAATTTATACCTGGTTGATGGTCATGATCATTGCATGTGCTTAACCAATAGTTTCGAAAATGCAACAGGCATTGTTGTTGCCGAAATTTATCAGGACTAAGCAAAACTCTATGGCGGATATCCCACTACCTCCATCAATAGCTGATTGTAGTTTTTGTCGGTTTAGGTCGAAAACCCTGCTAGCCGGTCGCTGTATGCCGGGGGATACCTGTGTTGCTGTTGAGAGTGGCCGCCAAATAGATCGTTTTTTCAGAATAAACCCAGAATACGCACAGCTTTATTTACAAGATGAATTTTGGGAACGACGTGCCATTGCTGTGCGTTATGTGCCTTTATCAGCATTAAAAGTAGTGATGGATGATGAAGATGAGGTAGTACGGCGTGCCGTTGTTTATCGACTACCTGCACATAAACTGAAAGCCTTTATTTATGATCTTGATCGTGAAGTCAGAATGACAGTTGCTGATCGCATTGAAAGTCAAGATGTAGAGCTACTGGCAAATGATGAAGACTATCTGGTGCGACTGACTGTTGCCAGGCGACTGCAGCCTGGGCGTTTATTCCGCTTTATTAACGATCCTGATTTGCAAATCAGAAAAGTGGTGGCCGAAAAAATACCAGATGTCAGCCTGGGCCTGATGAAAGACGACCCAGCTCCCGAAGTCAGACGCATCATTGCCCAGCGAATGTCAGATGAAGAAGCCGTGTGTTTTCTTGATGATGAAGACTGGTTAGTCCGTTATACCGCCGCTCAACATGTGCCATTAACTGCGGTAACACACGTATTAAATGATGAAGAACAAGATATCAGACTGTTAGCAAAACAACGTTTGGAAGCAAAAGATGAGTGAAGCATTACAGTTAACAGGACAACAGATCAGTCATCTATGTAAGGATCTGATTGCGACGAAAGATGACGCATCGTTACTGATTAAATTACAGAAAGTCTGCCGTGACTATCCAGTTCGTTTAGCTCGCACCAGCGATGAATGGTATAAACTCGGAGGTGTCGTTGACCGTAGAGGTAAACGTATAGCCGGTGATTTAACCGAATGGGTTGAACGCAGCTTTCTGGAGTGTGGTCAGAATTTTCAAACCCTGATCGAATATGGTTTAGAGCAAGATTATATCGCAACCAAACATATAGGACGCACCCTGTATTTTGTTGTAGAAACCGGTCTTACAGCACAACAGTTTATCTTAATCGAAATTGATAAAACCCATGAAGTTGCCGACAGGCTTCTGATGAATGAAGATGCGTTGCCAGAAGATTTAGAAGATATTATCGATCCAATTACACCTGCATTAATCGAACAATTTAATGTCGGACATTCGCACTATCAATACCGACGTAAAACCGATATGGCACTGTTTATTAGCACCTTGAATTCACACCACAACGAACATCCAGTGAAACGCTTTCTGGATGATTGGAATAATAGTACATCTGCAACTGCCGCACATTTCTGCAATTATTGGATCATTCAGCCTTACTTCCATACGGGACGTTATGGTGAACAAATCATCAATGCTGATATTGTGAATTTAACCTCCGTTAATTTACCGCAGCTGGAAGATTTCGTAGATAAACAAGGCAATAATCTGCATAGTCTTTTGACACGCTTTGATCGTAAAGCAGGTTATAGCTTTGCATGGTATTTCTACATGGTGAAAGGGATGTTGGTATCGGCTCATAATGGCGAAGCGGTTTATCAAGATATTTCGGGTGATTTTGCGTATCTACCACAACGCGATGCAGCGGTGCTTAAATCATGGATAGCCATGCCCTATAACGTTTAACCATCACTATGATCAACCTGGAGAAGCAGGGCATCGTTTATTGGTTCCCTAAAGCGATCGACGGTGATCTCTCCTTATACAAAGCTATAAACCGTTAATTGAAACAAAGACAACGCAGATTTTTGCAGCTGCTGTCATTGTTGATGTCACACGAAAAAGCTTAAATTGTCGTATTTGCTACAAAACAAAATACGCCAAACCCCAATAAAAACAGCAATTTATCAAGTGGCACACTGGTTGCTATACCTCTATTAAACAATTTAGGTATGGTGCTATGAAGTCAAGCAAAGACATTGCCGAATTACTGGATGAACCGGCATGTGAGCACAACAAAAAGGAGAAATCAGGTTGTGCAAAACCTAAGCCGGGTTCTGCTGCTGGAGGCTGTGCATTTGATGGTGCTCAAATTGCTTTGTTACCCATTGCAGATGTGGCACATATAGTTCATGGGCCTATTGCCTGTGCTGGTAGTTCATGGGACAACCGTGGTACACGTTCATCAGGATCCCAGTTGTACCGTATTGGTATGACTACGGATTTAACCGAGCAAGACATCATTATGGGGCGTGCTGAAAAACGCTTGCTTCATTCAATCAAACAGGCGATTGATACCTATAATCCTCCTGCCGTATTTATCTATAACACCTGTGTGCCAGCGCTGATTGGTGATGACATCAATGCAATCTGTAAAGCGGCACAGGAAAAATGGGGAACTCCGGTTATCCCAATTGATTCTGCTGGCTTTTATGGCACCAAGAATCTAGGTAATCGTATTGCTGGTGATGCCATGTTTAATCATGTCATGGGCACACGCGATCCCGATCCCTTACCGGAAGGGACACAACGACCAGGCATTACAGTCCATGATGTCAATTTAGTCGGTGAATACAACATTGCTGGTGAATTCTGGCATGTATTACCGTTGCTTGATGAATTAGGCCTACGTGTGCTGTGTACATTGTCGGGTGATGCACGTTTTCGTGAAGTGCAAACCATGCATAAAGCCGAAGTCAACATGATGGTGTGCTCAAAAGCCATGATCAATGTTGCTCGCAAACTGCAAAAAGCGTTTGGTACTCCTTGGTTTGAAGGCAGTTTCTATGGCATTACTGATACCAGCCAAGCATTACGTGATTTTGCTAAAGTCATTAACGATGAGGGTTTGACTGCACGTACTGAAGCGCTTATTGAACGTGAAGAAACACGGATTCGGGAATTACTGATCCCCTGGAAGCAACGGTTGAACGGTAAACGAGTGCTGTTGTTTACTGGTGGTGTTAAGAGTTGGTCGGTTATTTCAGCCTTGCAAGATCTGGGTATGGTCGTTGTTGCAACGGGTACCAAAAAGTCTACCGAAGAAGATAAAGCCAGAATTCGTGAATTGATGGGTGAAGACACATTGATGTTAGAAGATGGCAGCCCGAAAGCATTATTGCAGGTAGTTAAAGACTATAAAGCCGACATATTGATTGCTGGTGGACGCAATATGTACACCGCCTTAAAAGCCAAAGTGCCATTTTTAGATATTAACCAGGAACGCGAGTTTGGTTACGCTGGCTACGATGGCATGTTGGAATTGGTACGCCAATTAGCGTTAACCATAGAAAGCCCCGTCTGGCCTGCGGTTCGAGCAAAAGCCCCCTGGCATAAAGATAAGGCGGCGTAGTATGGCCGATATCATCAAACGTAACAAAGCCTTATCGGTTAATCCATTAAAAGCCAGTCAACCTATTGGTGGCTCTTTGGCAACCTTAGGGTTTAATCGTGCAATGCCTATGTTGCATGGTTCACAAGGTTGTACTGCCTTTGCAAAAGTGTTTTTTGTTCGTCATTTTCGCGAGCCAATCCCTCTGCAGTCTACTGCCATGGATCAAGGTAGTTCCGTTATGGGCGCTGATGAAAATGTGGTTGAAGGTTTGCGGGCAATTGCGGAAAAGAATCATCCAGCTTTAATCACAGTGCTTACTACTGGCCTGGCAGAAACACAAGGCGCAGATGTACATGGAAGTGTCAAAGTGTTTAGAAACACTTATCCACAATTTGCCGATGTAGCCGTGGTGGCCGTCAATACACCTGACTTCAGTGGCTGTGTTGAAACGGGTTATGCCGCAACGATCACTGAAATCATTAAAACCTTAGTGCCGGATGCTAAGGATGCTGGCACCAAGCCTGGGTATCGAAAACGTCAGGTCAATGTGCTGTGCAGCGCGATGCTGACGCCCAGTGACATTGAATCACTGACAGAATGGATTGAACAATTTGATCTGCGTCCGGTATTTATTCCCGATATTGCCAATTCTTTAGATGGTTCATTGACCGAAGAAGAGTTTTCACCAGTGACAATTGGCGGAACGGCGGTTTCTGAACTGGCAACATTAGGGGATGCTAAAGCAAGTATTGTGATTGGTGCATCACTGCAAAAAGCCGGTGAAATATTAGCAAATAAAACCGGTGTGCCGAGTTATCAGTTTGATCATCTTTATGGCCTGGCAGCCAATGATGCATTGGTTGCTGCACTCGCAACTATCAGTGGCAATCAGGTACCTGAACGTATTGAACGTCAGCGTATGCAGTTACAAGATGCCATGCTAGATACCCACTTCATGTTAGGTCAGCTGCGAGTTGCGATTGCAGCCGATCCGGATCAACTCAATGCCTTTACGCATTTACTGCAGGAAATGGGTTCAGAAGTGGTGGCAGCTGTTGCCCCAAGTATGGCTGACAGCTTAAGCCAGTTGCCAATTTCAAGCGTGAAAATTGGTGATTTAGAAGATCTAGAGTTTATTGCCAAAGACAACAAAGCCCAATTGTTGATTGGTAATTCACATGCAGTTGATACGGCAGAACGTCTTGCTGTACCTATATTGAGAGCAGGTTTTCCACTATACGATGTAATTGGCGGTTATCAAAAAACGTGGATTGGTTATCGAGGTACTCGCCAAGCCTTATTTGATATAGCCAATCTAGTCATTAACTTTGCTCATGAAGATATAGCCGTTTATCACTCGGTCTATGACCAGAAACCATTACATGAAAAAACACCGTCATGTCATTAACTAGACGTATGTACGTGGTTCACAGTGAACCACAGAGGATTTTTATGGATATTTCTATAAAAGTAGCTTTTGCTACAACTGATATGAAACATGTCAATCAGCATTTTGGCTCGGCCAAATCGTTTGCTATTTATGCTGTGAACCCCGAACAAACAGAATTTATTGAGGCGGCACAGTTTGGCATGCAAGAACAGGATGGTAACGAAGACAAGCTGGCCGTTAAGTTTGATTTACTAAAAGACTGTGCTGCAGTTTATTGCCTGGCGGTGGGGGCCTCTGCGGTGAAACAGTTAGTTGGGAAAGGCATACAGCCTGTCAAAGTTAATGATGACAGTTCTATAAAAGTCTTATTAGACGATTTAAGAAACGAATTACGTTCAGGGCCATCAAGCTGGCTTGCCAGAGCAATAAAACAACAAAGCGGAAGCGATATGGGACGTTTTGAAGAAATGGCCAATGATGATTGGCAAGAATAAATAACGCCCAATTGTTTTAGCAAAAATTAACTATTAATCAGGAGAAGTCACATGGGTTCAGCACAATTAGTAGTAGCAGAAAACGATCCATATTTAGATAAGTATTTTGTTGATCAAATGATCCAACAGTTAAACGCTTTAGATTCTTACGGCACCTATGACGGCTGGTCAAAAGCAAAGATTGTTGATCCTTTAGTGCTGACAAAAGAACGTAAACAAGCTATTCCAATAATTGGTGACCCTGATGAGATCACCATTGCACGGGTCAAAGCCTATTACAGTGCTCTGGCAGCCAGTATTGAACGAGAAACAGGTTTAATGGCGGTGTCGTTAGTCAATATATCTCATGAAGGTTTTGGTCGTGCCTTGATCATGATCGGCAAATTAATTGTTGTCGATAAAGTGTTGCGTGACATACACCGATTCGGTTTCCGTACATTGGAAGAAATGTGTGAACAAAGCGACAAGCTGATTGCGAGAGCCAAGGAGCTGGTTGAGAAGTATCACAATGCCGCAACAGATTGATCGCAAAGCATAAGAGCGTGTTGAAAATATAAACAACGCTGTAGCAGATTTAGAGGTGGAACATGAGCCCGGAAGAACTCAAAAAACTCGAAAAAACAGTTAAAAAAACAAAACGATTAGCCAGTGAACAAGCGATGGAACTTCATGATTTGATCGAAGATCGCCTGCCGGATGCATATAAAGAGTTAATGCCAATTGCTCAGGCAACATTTGATGCATGTAAAGCTTGGGATGAAGCAAATCAAGCTTTAGTTAATGCGGGCGCAGGAGATCGATAATGGTCAATGTAGTCACGGGCGTGACCTATGGCGGCACCGAGTGGACGCCATCGTATGTATCGGATTTAGATCAGACTACCTGCATAGGTTGTGGACGTTGTTTCAAAGTATGTCCACGTGATGTGTTTGATCTAATTGAGAAATCAGAAGCGTTCGATTCGGAAGATTTTGATGATGATTTTGACGACGATGACAACACGATGGTGATGAGTCTGAAAAATCGCAATGATTGTATAGGCTGTGAAGCTTGCTCAAAAGTCTGTCCAAAAAGTTGTTTCACTCACCAACACAAGCAAGCTGCATAGGGGGACTATCATGCCTAAACCTGAAAAACATGTGTTTATTTGCACCCAAAACCGAGCTCAAGGCCATCCTCGCGGATCATGTGTAAGTAATGGCTGTGCAGATGTTATGAATGAATTCATGAGTGAGATTCAATCTCAAAACCTGTTTGACAGAATCGGCCTAACCAATACAGGTTGTATAGGCCCATGCAAACTGGGACCGAGTGTTCTGGTATATCCGGAAGGCGTGCTCTATGGAAAGGTGACAAAAGACGATGTGAAAACAATCATAGTGGAACATCTGCTTGGTGATAAACCGGTAGAAAAATTACTCGTTCCAACGGAGATTTGGTAGCAGTATGAATCAGGTAGCGTTTACTGATGAAGCAGTAGTGTTTGATATCAATATTCCTGATTCAGTAAACAGTCTCTTACAAGCAGGAGTCGTCGCAACCAGACAAAACAAACTTAAGGCCGAACTGTTATTCAGACAGGCCTATCAATTGGATCGACATTGCTTACAAACCTATTACGCCTTGTATAAGTTTCATTTTCATCACAAGCAGTTTCTTGAAGCGGAATATTTTGTATTAGCTGGTATGGAAGAAGCGGCGACACAAGATGGTTTTCCATCGGATTATCATCAACTGTTTCGGGAAAATGCACAGTGGAACATGTATGAAAACAAGGCCAGATTGTTTTATCTATATTGTCTAAAAGCTTTGGCATTTATTAAGTTACGCCGCGAACAAATTATACAGGCACAAATAATATTAGCGATTATCAAAAAACTTGATCCAGAGGATAAGTCCGGTGCATCGGTTGTGATCACCATCGCCTCAGCGATAGAAGAAGATTAATATGAATACAACTACAGACTCATTAGCAGACACTATCGACAACATGAAAGACTATGGAAATCATGTCTGTCAAACCATGAACGAGGCCATAGATAAGCTTGGGTTTAAAGATGGCATCGTTACAGAACTACCTGTGTTTAGTCATGCAACATTCAGTTTAACGACAGATCCCTATACTGCAGACGATAATTTAACCGGTATCTGGTATGACAAAAACAGGCAACGCATCGGACAAATTCAATTTAACAGTGATGGATCGTTTTATGCTGAATATGACATTGTTCAGCCACATCCCACTAAAAACCAGTGGTTTGTGGAAGGAATAAGTGCATGGGGTAATCGTGACCTCATTAAAACAGAACCTAAATTGTTACCATCGTTAGCGTGATGTCCGAATCTGATGGATGATCCCAAACGACTCTATGACTGTTTATTAGACTATTGCAGTAGCCAGACAATACAACGCATCGCACTTGGACAGGTCTGGACAGTCTGTCAAACACGAGATGACGATAAGCTAAGCTCTGGTTTAGCAATGACATCTGCTTTGGCATCACGAACCTTGCAATGGCCGGGTACATTGGTTGGACGCCCACTTAAAGACATTGCAGCTTGGGTTAATGATTGGCAGCCTTCACTGGCAACTGTTGGGATGGCAGCAATAAACTGCGGTATCAATAGTGTTATTAAACAGCCAAAGGGCATCATTCTGGATGTTCAATCCAGTGCTGCTAATCTGAATGTATTTGAACACTTTCTGCCACAGACTATAGACAAAAAAGTGGTCGTAATCGGCCATTATCCCGGCATTGAATCTTATGTTGAACAGTATGGTTGGACCGTATTGGAACGTAGTCCGGTCAATGGTGATTATCCAGATCCTGCCAGTGAATTTATCATTCCTGATGCTGATTGGGTGTTTTTATCTGCCAGCACTATTCCTAATAAAACATTCCCACGATTGGCAGAGTTAGCACAATCAGCAACAACGGTATTAATGGGGCCAACCACACCATGGTTGCCGGAGCTATATCAATTTGGCATTGATTATCTGGCCGGCGTGAAGGTAGTTGATGCTGAAGCCTTATATCAAACGGCATGCGAAGGTGGTGGCGTACGTATTTTTGAAACCGGTGTGCGCTACAACATTGTTGAACTATCACAACAACACAATCTCGACTGGTTGAAATGCGGAATTTCTGACAGTTATCAAGCCAAACAAACATTAACCAGCGAAATGGAACAGTGGTATGGCCAAGGTCACTGCAAACGCTATCCTCAATATGATCAACTTAACGATATCAATCAACGACTGTCACGCATGGACAGTGCCTATAAAACCTTATGGGACTCACAACAAAAATGAATACTACCAGCCATATCATGCTTTATTACAAAGGTGATATCAGTGCGTTGACATTATTTTGTCAGTTTGAGGATGGCGGAATTTGTTATCCACCTTTACCTAAACTAAGTTCAATCCTGGACGCAGGTGACGTTCAACCTGAAGTGATGGATTTAGACGGCACCAAATTAATCAAACAAATCAATGAACTTTGGGGATTGGATGATGAATTAGTCGTGCCAGAACCGGGTTTTTATCAGCAAATTGAAACCGCCAAAGGTATTGCCACAGTCTATTTGGCACGCTTTAAGATATTAGACCCACCAAATGAGATTGTGCTTCAGAACAATGCAAAGCTGCTGCGACTAACTGAACTTGTGGGACGTTTACCAACGGAAATGGAATTATTACGCCGTGCTTACACGGTGTTAATGGAAGGCTAATGAGTGACAGCATGTTTGATTTCATTATGGATGATAATGCTGATCTGTCTTATCAATCATCTGGCCCTCATGTTCCTGACGTTATGGATTGTATGCGTTGTGGCCTATGTCTTCGTCAATGTCCAACTTACATATTGACTCAAGATGAACAAGAAGGGCCTCGTCAAAGAATTAGAACATTAAATACATTAGTCATAGAAAATAAGGTGGTCGCCCCCCAAGCGTTGGAGCATTTACAAAACTGTATTCAATGTCGGGCATGTGAAGCCATTTGTCCAAGTCAAATGGATTATTCGCTATTATTTGATCAGGCCCAACAGCAGTTATCAGCCAATAAAATACTTTCATTTAAAGCCAAAACTGGCTTATGGCTGATTCAACATAAAGCGGTATTTAATGTGTTTTTGCCACTTATAAAACTATATGTAAACAGTGGCTTACAGAAACTGTCCAGAAATATTGGCATTATAAAAAAGTTGGGTTTTGAGCGGGTTGAGCAACTGGCAACTGTCAAGCCCGTGCTCAAGCCAATAAAGTCCAAGTATCCCGTAAGTGAGTCAAGAGGAACGGTCGCATTATTTGCTGGATGCATTAGTGATCGGTTTGATCGGACAACTCTCGAGGCGGCAATCACTGTGTTAAATGCTATTGGTTTTAGCGTGATCGTGCCGGAGCAGCAAACATGCTGTGGTGCAATGCATTGGCATAATGGTCAACATGCTACGGCTAAGGCAATGATGACAAAAAATGTAAACCAGTTTGCTCAATCGACGGTCACTGCCATTGTTTATTGTGCAAGTGGTTGTGGAAGCCAGTTAACTGACTATCAGATTCTATTAGAAGGGCAGGATGATGTTACGGAGTTTCATCAAAAGCTCACTGAAATAAGTGACTTTGTTTTACAAAACTGGCCAGCCTCTTTGACACTCCACACGACAAACAAACATGTATTGGTTCATGAGCCATGTAGTCATCGTAATGTACTGAAAAATCAGGCTGCTGTGTATCAGCTATTGGCCAAAATTCCATCAATAACCATCAATACATTGGCAGATAATCACCTGTGTTGTGGAGCAGGGGGCAGTTACATGTTAACGCATCCAGACAGTGCCGATGCTTTACGTACTATGAAATGGCGCCATATTGCTCATGCTCAAGGGGATTATGTGGCGACAACTAATATTGGCTGTGCACTGCATTTGATGGCAGCTAAGTCGAATGCAAGCATGGTACAAATAATCCACCCGATTACATTAATCGCAAATCAGCTTTAGCCAGTGCTCAGGTGATAAGGACTTAACTCATTCGATAATCGCCGCTGATTTGACCTGAGCCCAGACTTTATCACCAACCTTAATACCCAGACTATCCAACGAGCGATTGGTCAGACGGGACAATAAAAAATTAGCGCCGACTTTGAGCCTGGCTATGGTAATAGCAGGGTGTTCGCCTGGACAGAGTTCTTCAACTTTGGCAGGTAACATATTGGAAATACTACTGTCAGTTTCCTGTGACAACGAGATACTGATATCACTTGCCATAATTCGAAAACGTACTTGCCGGCCTATCACAAAATTCATATCACGAACCCAGATCCCCCCACCATCAAATGAGGCGAAGGCCAAATGCCACTGCTGTTGAATTTCCGTAATGGTGGTTTCAACAATGATGCCAGCCTTGTCAGTTAACTGAATTGGTAAATCAATATGTGACACAGTTTCATTCAGGCCTCCACTGGAAATTAGCTTGCCTTGATTCATGATAACGACATGGTCTGCCAGCCTTGAAACCTCATTGTGTGAGTGAGTCACATATATCACCGGCATTTCGAGTTCATTATGTAGCGTTTCCAGAAACGGTAGAATTTCACGTTTACGAGCCATATCCAGAGCCGATAATGGTTCATCCATAAGTAATAATTTAGGATTAACGGCTAGGGCTCTGGCGATAGAAACGCGTTGTTTTTCCCCGCCTGATAGCGTGTCAGGCTTCCGGTTTAACAGCAGCGATATGCCTAATAAGTCAATGATATGATTCATTGAGAAGCCATTGTGATTCAGTGTTTGACGTTTGAAACCATAATTGAGATTAGCCATTACCGTTAAATGTGGAAATAAGGTGGCATCTTGAAATACATAGCCAATAGGGCGTTTGTGAGGGGCTAAAAAAAACTTGTCATCCTGCCAAACCTCACCATTAACAATCAACTGTCCCTGCGGTTTTTCTAATCCGGCAATACATCGGAGTAGTGTGGATTTACCCGAACCAGAAGGGCCATATATTGCGGTAACGCCATGAGCAGGGAGCATGACATTTACATTAAGAGAAAATTCGGAATAATCGAGTTTGAAATTAGCGTTGATACCTGAGGACACTGACATCAGGTTTTGCGTTTATTTGGGTTAAAGGTATAAAGCAATAACAAAGTCACAAAAGAAAACATCAGCATTATCATAGCTAAATTATGCGCTTCGCCATATTCAATTGCTTCGACATAATCGTAGATCTGAACCGAAACGACACGTGTTACTCCAGGAATATTGCCGCCTATCATCAGAACCACTCCAAACTCACCAACAGTATGTGCAAAGCCTAATACTGCCGCCGTTAAAAAACCTGGCAAGGCCATTGGGACTGCAATACTAAAAAAACGATCGATAGGACCCGCTCTAAGCATTGCAGCGGCCTCATAGTATGATCTGCCAATATTTTCAAACGCGATATGAATAGGCTGAACAACAAACGGTAGGGAATAAAATACTGACGCAATAACCAATCCGGAAAAGCTAAATGCCAGGGTTCCAAGGCCAATAGCCTCGGTAAATTGACCGACAGGTCCATGTGTTCCCATAGCAATTAATAGATAAAAGCCGAGAACAGAGGGTGGTAATACAAGCGGTAGTGCAACCAGTGATTCAATCACCACTTTTAGACGACATCGGGTATGTGCCAGCCACCAGGCAATAGGTGTGCTGATTAACAGCAATAGTATTGTGACAATAGTGGCAAGCTTTATTGTCAGTTGTATCGCTACCCAATCAGCCTCATTCAGCATGATGACTCCCGTGTTTCATCGTCTATTTAGCTACAAGCTATACCCGTATGATTGGATAATCGTTTTCGCTTTGTCTGACTTCATGTAATCAAGAAACTCCAAAGCAACGGGGTTGTTTTTACCAAAATTGAGTAACACTGCATCTTGTTTGATCGGGGAATGCATCGACGCTGGAACAATCCAACCCGAGCCTGTAGTTATTTTGCCATTAGCCATAACCTGAGTGAGTGCTACAAAGCCAATTTGTGCATTACCTGATGCAACAAATTGATAGGTTTGAGCAATATTCTCACCTTGAACCAATTTGCTTTGCTGCTCGGTCCAGACACCAAGTTTTTCCATGACTTGTTGTGCTGCAGCGCCATAAGGCGCCACTTTAGGATTAGCTATCGCAATATGCCGAAATTGATTTTTAAATAAAACATCACCATTTTTATCGACAATACCGCTGATTGGCGACCATAAAACCAATGCCCCTATAGCATAAGTAAACCGTGACCCGGTTACGCTAAGACCACCTAGTTCAAGTTGTTCCGGTTTGTGAGTATCTGCAGAGAGAAAGACGTCAAATGGAGCCCCGTTGTTAATTTGTGCAAATAGCTTTCCTGACGAAGCAAAAGACAACAACGTTTTGTAACCGGTGTCTTTTTCAAATTCAATAGCAATTTCTTTCATTGGGGCAGTAAAGTTTGTTGCGATGGCAACATTCACAATGTCGGCATAAGAAACCCCAGTGAAGAGTTGTATAAGCAGAACAAGTGCAAACCAGGTTTTTTTTAATGTAGTCATTATTTTTTATTCTCTAAATAATGCCTATGGTTAACAGGTTGAGGATGACAACACTGCTGAACGCTAGACAAGGTTGTAAAAGCGTCTAAGCAAGTTCAGTGCCGTGATTCAAGTGGTTGAAAAACAATAGGATTTGTTGATATTGAATTGTCGTAAACATTACAATTCATAAACGGCGAGACAATATTGGCAGCTACCACAGCTGCGGCACGTTCACTGGTAATGCTGACTAATAGCTTGGAAAATAGGATTGCTCGTTGTAAATCGGCTTAGTATCAGAGGTCAAACTGCAGTGAAAAGCTTCTGCCCATATTAAGACTCAGTTTAACCACAATGGGATATAACTGAGTCTTAATATCTTGATGGCAGAAACTATACGCGTAATAAGGCTTTTACTAATCTTTCTGAAAGTTGATCTTCGGTAAATTGTGGTTCATTTGGTGGATACAGTGAATCTTCATGAAGTTCAAAGCCATGTTCTTTTGCTACAGCAAAAAGCTCCTTCATTTTTTGACATGCTTTTAACTGTTCAGCCAATACAGGATCTGCTTTTGCTTTTTCCGAAAATTCTTTAATAACGGCAACTGACATGTAAATTTCCTCTGTTATAACGTGATATAAACTTTTCACTTAGCCCGAAAAGCAAATTCCGAACCAGTTCAATTGCAATATGATGCTGAATGCCTTTTAAGGTTTTTAACAAATTGATAATTAAATAAAATATTCAGATCATGGTGATATGAAAATATGGGTAAGCCATAAATATGATGGTGATAGACACAAGAAATTGTGTAAGGAATGAAACATTTTAGAAGTAAGCTTACAAAAAGCTGGTCTTTCGTTTCTCAGTCGTAAATAAGACCTTGTTACCTTTTGATATGAGCAACCAGGGCGCTGTCCATTGTCTTAACATGCAGATCAAACCAAGCCGGCAGGCTTTCCGTCACAAATGAACGACCAAATTGAATCAGTCCTTTGTCAACCCGTCGATGAAATTGCTTAAATTCGTTAAGGATTCTTTGATGTTCAGCATTATGTTCGGTGCGTGCGGGAAAATGCGTGTTATCCATTAATAGGTTTTCACGATCAAAATGTGTTTGTGTATGTACCATTAAGTCTACAAACAACGCTTTAAATTCAGTGTTACCAGCCTGATTAAGTCGATTAATAAACTCTACAAATTGAGCATGGTCATCGTCTAGTTCGGGGTAGGACAGATTAAATACAGTTGATTGCTCAATTAATCTCATATTGATATTCCACCATGTAAATACTAATCCATAGTAAGCAGGCTCTATGCCAGACGTATGCTAGTCGGAAGAGTGAGCTATGGGTGCAATTTACTCGGCGATAAACGAAGTTGCTCTGTCAGTTTGTCGTTAACCTAGCAAATGATCTTTTTAAGATTGTCGTGTTTGCTACAAAATCAACTTGCTACAGCTGTAATACGAGGTTCACTTTATACTGGCAATGCCATCGATGTGATCTTAATTATTTGATAAATAAGTGTTTTTAAGTTTGTTTTGGATAATTTTGAAAAAATATATTCAGATGGCAAGCGTCTTGCTATTCATCCAATGAAACCAACTTTTTTGAGGTGATTATCATGACTTTATCTATCGGCGCATGTTTACCTGACATTGAATTAGACGCAAGTTCATTCTGCAAAGCATTAACAGGAGTTGCTATTGATCTGGCTCAGTTCAGACAGCATCCACTGCAATTAAATAAGCCCAATATCAGCTTATTTTTTCTCATGCCCGGCCGAGAAGAAAAACCTGATTTTGAGGGAATGCGTTTTCATTCATTTGATGTTGCTTCTAATACATTGAAAATTGAATCTGCCGTGCCAAAACAAATGATTCAATCCACACATGCAAAACATTATGTAGTAGCAGCAATGCAAGATGCGATTGATGGGGCTTATGATTTTTTTGAAGCAAACAAAGTTAAGTTTGAACGTGAGGATTATCTACAGCTAATCGACATAATGACGACTAAACATAGTGTAGAACCGTCGATTCATCAAATCTCACTCAGGAGAATGTAAATGTTACTGGATACATACAGTAGTCAAGGTTTGTTATCTATTACTTCGGTATTAGGTGCAACATCGACCAGTGATTTGTTTGCATTTCGTGGTGACTTGATTTTGAAAGAAGGTGAAATGCGTTCCGGCTCTGAAAGAGAGCAAGATCGTAAACCACCTGAATTTTTACTCCACCAGGCCGCCATCTTAACTGACAACGATAAGTTGGTATTTGTTAATGGCTTACTCTATGAGTTAGGTACTCTGGCACTTTTTGTGGATAAGTTTAAAGCGGACTTAACGGCCGATACACTGGTGTTGCTTTACATTGAAAATATCAGCGAAAAAATGGTTGTTGAATACCAAGGCTTTAGCTTCCAATTACTACCTTATGTAGGCGGCATGGTCTGGAATGAAATGCTAGAACAACTTTATGTTGAAAAGAGTGATTTGAAAGGGCAATCGGCTGAGGACAAAGTTGTTGTTGCTTATGACGCAGCAAAAGACTTTGCTATTAAAGCAGATACATTGAGTTTTGCTGATGCGTTGGATAAAACCTTTATTGTGGAAAAAGATCTGGCTGTAGGTCCCGTTTAATCTCAAGACAATATTAACGAGGCAAATATGGCAAAGTTTCAAACGATCACAGTGCCAGATATGCAAACCATGTTGCAAGACGACGCAGTGATGTTACTAGATTGTCGAAAATTGCAAGATTATCGAGCAGGCCACATTGATAACGCAATGTTTATGCATGAAGATTTGAAAGAATCTTTGCTAAAAAAAGCAGATAAAAGCAAAAAATTGATTATTTATTGCTACCACGGTCATTCAAGCGAACATTTAGCTGAGATGTTCGCTGACTTTGGATATAAAAATGTATTCAGTCTTCAAGGCGGATATGAACAGTGGCAGCAACAAACGGTGGTTCAATCGACTAGCAGAAATTAACGGGTAATACGGCTGCTTTAGCCGATACCGCATCGAAAAGACAGCATTGTTAAACCAGATTGAGATGGTTGCGATTTATGGTGATATCACATGGATCGCCGAAATTATTGCGAACTGTAATATGGGCATAGGCAATAACTGCTATCCCGTTAACCCTTGAATAAGAGGTTTTTTATGGAACAGTTGGATCGTGACCTGGCCTTACGTATTGCACTTGCTTCACGTATTTTGCCCGGTGTTTCTGTCGGAGATCTGGTCAGCATATTACACGAACGTGTTGGCGCACCCTTAGACGATGAAAAACTCAAATCCGTGACAGTAACTAATTTGAAAACAGGCATAGGCAGTCACGATGGTGAAGAGGATGGTGAAGACATAGGTATCGGTCTTGAAAACATCAAATTAGCTGTGCGTTATCTTTGGGGGGAAGAGGCCGAAGATGAACAGATCCCAGAAATTCAACTGTATAAAGATGGTGATATTCCTGAATCGATACGTGTTGCTATTTCATCAAATAGTGGTGCTACATTAAATGGTCATTTCGGTTCCTGTCTGCGTTATCTGGTATATCAATTATCAAAAAATGACATGCGCTTGATTGATATTCGTTCTGCATTTGGGGCCGATGACTCGGATGATCGAAATCTATATAGAGTGAATTTGATTAAAGATTGCCATGTTGTTTTTGTGCAGTCTATTGGTGGTCCTGCGGCGGCGAAAGTGGTGCGAGCAGATATTTACCCGTTAAAAGTGCCTGATGTAATTGAAGCACCAGAGCAGCTAAAAATATTTCAGCAAGTCTTTGATTCCCCCCCACCGTGGTTTGCCAAGATCTTAGGTGTTTCACCTGAAGCACGTAAACGCTTTCACTATGAAGAAGCATAAAAGGAATAACAATGAGTGATTTGCATAGTCAATTTATGCCTCCTTATGCGGCCGGTGGTCTGGTGCCGATGGTTATCGAACAAACATCCCGTGGTGAACGTTCATTTGATATTTATTCACGTTTACTTAAAGAACGTGTGATATTTCTGGTGGGTCAAGTCGAAGACCATATGGCGAATTTAGTGGTGGCTCAATTATTGTTTTTAGAGTCTGAAAACCCTGATAAAGATATTCACCTCTATATCAATTCACCTGGTGGTTCGGTCACTGCTGGTATGGCGATTTATGACACCATGCAATTTATCAAACCTGATGTCAGTACGATGTGCATTGGTCAGGCAGCAAGTATGGGATCCTTGTTGTTGACTGCTGGCACAAAAGGTAAACGCTATAGTTTGCCTAATTCACGAGTGATGATTCATCAACCATTAGGTGGTTTTCAAGGTCAGGCATCTGATATCGCCATTCATGCTCAGGAAATCCTCAGTATTCGTGAAAAACTTAATCATATTCTGGCAACTCACACTGGGCAAAGCGTTGAAAAAATTAAACAAGATACCGATCGTGACAACTTCTTAACATCGTATGATGCTGTTGAATACGGACTGATTGATAACGTGATGGAAAACCGGGCTTTGCCTGAAGAGTCATAAACCGTTCAATTAGCCAGTTGGCTGCTGCAAATGCTATGGCAGTTGATGAGCAGTGATCAACGTAGTCAGTGTTCATGCCCGTCAATTTGTCACTGCTTGAATCAGTTCCAGTTCATCACCCCGCACCTGAGAATCTCACTGGTCAAACTGCTGTCACCATTAATTTGCCATAGTTTTAACTGACATCAAATGCACGTTGTCTTACTTGCTACATCCTTGAGAGTTTGTTTACATTCGTTGTGTGGCTTTTGCCTACATCACTACATTGAACCGTATTTATATCTTTATAAATCAACTGGATACATTAAATAATTTGCTGGCATCTATTTTGCTCATACCCTGTTATTAGATTGCAGGGGTGTTATGAAAACACGCGCGTGGTACAACAATTGGCAGCAATGTCCTGACAGGTTTTATCGGCATGTGACGCCAACGCCGCTAGATTCAGCCTACTTTATTCATTGCAATAAGCTAGTAGCCCAATCCTTAGGCTTGGATGTTGATACCGTTATGAGCCAAACGTCACTGGCTTGTTTTAATGGTGAAACAGTATTTCCTCAACTGCGACCTATCGCGACAGCTTATGCTGGACATCAATTTGGTATCTATACCGCAACTTTAGGTGATGGTCGTACCATTTTGCTGGGTCAAATAGAAGCCACTGATGGCCAATGCAATGATTTGCAGGTTAAAGGTGCCGGATTAACGCCATATTCTCGTGTTATGAATGGGCGCTATGCTTTGGCTGAGGCGATTCGTGAATATTTGGCAAGTGCTGCTTTAAAGGCGCTTGGTGTTCCCTCTGCCATGGGACTTTGCCTTATTGGCAGTAAGACTACACTTGATGAGAATGGCACTACAGCTGCTTTACTGGTAAGAGTTGCCACAACTCACATTCGTTTCGGTCATTTTGAATATTATTATCATCGCGATGATATTGATGGCTTAACAAGATTGTTTAACTTTGTGGTTGATCAGTATTTTCCTGAACTATTAAAACAAACCGTACGTGATCGACCTTTAATGTTCCTGGAAATCGTTATTGTTCGCACCGCGAAACTTATCGCACAGTGGCAAAGTCTTGGTTTCACACATGGGGTGATGAACACTGACAACATGGCAATCAGTGGCGATACATTAGACTTGGGCCCATATGGGTTTATAACGAATTATGATCCCCGGTTTTCGCCTAATACTTCAGATGAATTCGGTCGCTATCAATTTGATCAACAAGCAGACATAGGTCGCTGGAACTGCTTGGCATTAGCTCAGGCATTAACACCTTTGCTACCCAAACCTGTTGTACCTGCAAATTTATTACGCCTTTTTAGACAAACCTATCAACAGCACTATTTAGCATTGATGCGAGCCAAGTTAGGTTTACAACAAAACGAGCATCATGATGCTGAATTGATTTCAGCCTTACTTGCCATCATTAGTCAAACGAGGTGTGACTATAGTAATTTCTTTATCGACTTATCTCAGTTTTCAGCCGCCCCCAATGATGATAATCAGAGCTTATTTGAAACTGGTCAGCATCGAGCATTGCTTGAAAATTGGTTGCAACACTATCGCGCTCGTTTGGGGCGTGAATCACAATCTGAGTTACACCGACAAGCCATGATGAAAGCGGTTAATCCGCAGGTTATCTTGCGAGAAGATATGTTGAGTTCTGTTATTAAAGCAGCCAATAACGGAGACTTTTCAGAACTGATCAATGTGATGCATCAATTGCAAAATCCATTTCGTTACCACCAGGCAGACCTTGAACAACAGCCAGGCCAAGCAGTAGCCATGGGATCAGCAGTTTTTCAAAAATCAAACGAAGTCATGATGTAAGAGGAATAAGCGATGAAGTTGCAGATTGAAAAAAGTTACGTTGATGCAATGCTGATTGAGTTTCCTGCATTAACGCACCTTAAAGACCAATTGCGCTTTGGGAATAAAGCAGAAGTGTTATTTACCCATTTATCCGATGAGCAATTAGGCTTCTTACATACTCTGTATCAAGAGTCTGGTTCGTCCATGACCAGTCAGGCCGCATTGGTCAAAACGTTACAGCAGTCACGTCACGATGACGACATCAAATATGCGCAAGATGATCTGGAAAAACTCGTTCCAGCAATTACTCAATATTTGCTTAAAGATGCGTTAAAAGGCTGGTTATTTCAGGTTGATGCTTCTGGTGCGACCATGCCGTATTTGATCACACGCCTCGATTACACCCCGCCCGGAGAAGAAGATGCCGGGCGCATTTTGATTGAGCTTAAGGCAAACACGAAAGGCAAAATTGCTATTGAAAATCTGATTATAAGAACCAAAGATATCAATCATAATTCAATTAGCGAACTCTTTTTGATGAAGGGGTATATCAAGGAAACAGCTGAACTGATGGCGGCTTATGATGAATCAATAGGCCGTTATTTTGATTGGCGATCACGTTATGGCGAACAGTTTTCAGCCAGTGGTATAGGAATATACACCGATGATCCTGCAGCAACACATCGTAGCAGTGACTGGACTCGTAAAAACAGTGTTGTATTGTCTTCTGGTGGCGGTGAAGCGCGACTGGTTAATGATGAAGATATTTTGAGTGATCGTGTCTTAACTCTGGATGCCTCAGGCGATATTTTGGGTGGTTTCTTACGCCGTGCCGGTAAAAGTGCCCGTTATGATCTCGACATAGAAAAACAAGTCGAACAATCAAAAGCCGACATACCTAAGGGCTTATTCACCGAATTACCAGTACACGGTTATATCTTAATGTTTCATCTGGAACTGCATCATCATGTCTGGGTGCATGTAGATACGATGCAGCCTTACCAGTATCAACCTGAATTAAAAGACAAGCTGGTATTACCGGCCGAACAGATTGATTTAATTGACATCCTCACGGCAGAAATGGATGTGTTAATGGACGACATTGTTGCCGGAAAGTCTGGTGGCACTACCGTGTTATGTGCTGGCCCGGCTGGCGTGGGTAAAACCCTGACAGCAGAAGTCTATTCAGAAATCATCAAACGTCCACTTTATCGGGTTCATTCGGGTCAATTAGGTTTAAATGTGGCCGAAATGGAAAAAACCTTAAAAGAAACCCTGATACGTGCCCAACGGTGGGGGGCCGTCATGTTGATTGACGAGGCCGATGTTTATATCCGTAGACGTAGCGATAGTCTGGAATCAAATGCCGTTGTGGGCGTGTTTTTACGTGTGCTGGAATATTTTAATGGCCTGTTGTTTCTAACAACAAACCGCATCGATGATATTGATGAAGCCATTATTTCACGCTGTATTGCCATGATTAATTATCATCCACCACAACGGGAGGACAGGGTTAAAATCTGGCAAGTGATGGCAGATCAGTTTGGCCTTAATGTTGAACCGAAGCTTATTCCGGAACTTGCCGACATTTTCCCGAAGGCTACGGGGCGTGAAATTAAAGGTTTAACCAAACTGGCAGCCAAGTTCTGTCAACAAAAACGCTTGGATCCGACTCTGGATGTGTTTAAACGTTGTGCGGTGTTTCGAGGCATGGACTCATAATGAAAGCACATGTTGAGGCATGGTTGGCATGCCATTGCTTATCACCTCAACAGATTGATTGTGTTATTGCTGTTATGCTTAAAATTCTTGATGGCAAGTGCAAAATGAAAGCTGATGAGAAAGTCATTATGGCTGAGCTATACCAGCAAGTTAAGCATTTGCAGGGAATATTGCTGGGTAGTGAATGTCACCACCTTATCTCGGTTGCTGTGGCCGGCATGGATGAGGCCATGAAAAATAACCTCTATGAAATGCGGGTATTGGCTGAAACTCGAATTTCACGTCCCGTGATGAAAAAATTCAAAACTATGATTCGTGAGCAGGGATTAGTCGAAATAATAGCTTTGGAACATGAACAATGACCATGAAGTTTTATCAAACACCAGGTTCTGCAGAACGCTAATCCATATTTTGCTGGAAGTTGTCAGGGCACTTTAAAGCCATTGTTCTCGCTTTTATATGAGGAATGTTATGCGTGTATTAATACTTGGGGCAGGGGTGGTCGGGGTCAGCAGTGCTTATTATTTAGCAAAAAAAGGCTATGAAGTTACCGTTATTGATCGTGAACCGATGCCAGCAATGGAAACCAGTTATGCCAATGCCGGTCAAGTCTCACCTGGCTATTCTGCACCGTGGGCGGCCCCGGGAATTCCTCTAAAAGCATTAAAGTGGCTTTTTATTAAGGATGCACCACTCAGCATTAAGCCTGATGGCAGTTTGTGGCAATGGCAGTGGATGTATCAATTTTTACTTAACTGTAATGCGGCGAGTTATAACCGTAACAAAGAACGAATGGTGCGATTAGCTGAATATAGTCGTGATTGTTTGGATGACTTGCGTAACAATCTAGGCATTCAATATGAAGCCCGAAGCCAAGGCACACTACAACTGTTTCGTACTCAAAAACAACTTGATAGTGCTGAAAAAGACATCACCGTTTTACAACGATGTAATGTGCCATTTGAGTTATTGGATAGGGATGGCTGTGCACAAGCTGAACCTGCATTAGCATTGGTAAAAGAACGCTTGGTCGGTGGGCTTCGTTTATTAAAAGATGAAACTGGCGATTGCCAAATGTTCACAACTCATTTGGCGGAAGAAGCGATCAAACTTGGCGTGCAATTTCGTCAGAATGTCACCATTAAAAGTCTGTTGACGACCCAACAAGGCAAAATACAAGGTGTCTTTATTAATGATGGTGATGAGACTGAGCTATTGGACGCGGATCAATATGTGATCGCATTAGGTAGCTATTCGCGCCAATTGTTGCTGTCATTTGCTATTAAAATTCCGATCTACCCAGTTAAAGGCTATTCATTGACTATCCCTATAATTGATGCAAAAGCTTCTCCTGTCTCGACCGTTATGGATGAAACTTACAAAGTCGCAATTACCCGTTTTGATAATAGGATTAGGGTGGGGGGAATGGCTGAATTAGTAGGGTTTAACTTAACACTTGATCAACGACGGCGTCGGACTCTGGAAATGGTGACAGAAAGTTTATTTCCTTATGGTGGTGACATTGCCAGCGCCGATTTCTGGACAGGTTTGCGTCCGATGACACCAGATGGAACACCGATCATAGGCCGGGTATCTGATAAACCAGAGCATGCCAATCTTTGGCTTAATACCGGACATGGCACATTAGGTTGGACAATGGCGTGTGGTTCGGCTCAGATTTTGGCGGATTTAGTCGCGAATCAGTCACCAGAAATTTATGCTGATGATCTTAATTTAAGTCGATATCACTAGTTTTTAACACTGGAAAACAGACAACGCTGATAAGCCATTGCAACGTTGTAGGGCCATAACAATATCGTCAGTAATAAAGTCGAGTCTCGTCCCCGGAAAACATCTTGAGAATGGGTCGGGCCGGGCACATCTTGTTCATCATACACTTGGAATCTCAGACAACTTCAACCGTAACATCTGTGCTTAACAGTTGAGGTAAGATGCCAGCCAACCAGACTTTTATGCGTTCATCAGTCAAATCAGCCTGACCACGTTGATCGAGCACTAAGCCAACAAATTCACCATCAATGATCGCATCAGAATGATTAAATTGATAACCATCAGTAGCCCAGCGGCCGATAATATCAGCGCCATTCCCATAAAACAGTTGATACAGTTTTATCAATGAGCTGGCAAACCGATCGGGGTAACGTTCTTGATGACCTAAACCAAACAGAGCGACTTTTTTACCTTTAAGGCTATAACTCTCTAAATGAGGAGCAAACTCAGCCCAATTAGCTTCGAGGCAATCAACCGCCCGCCCGGGTAAATCACCAATCCCGTAACTTGGGGTACCTACAATCAGAACATCATATTGCACCAGTTCATCAGGACTGGTGCGATTAATATTTTTAGGTTTATCAGCGAGTTGGTCACCTAACTGATTATAGATTTTTTTGGCGACTAAACGTGTGCTACCCGTTTCTGTTCCGAAAAAAATACCAATTTTGCTCATACATCACCTTTTCAATACGCAATAACAGTGTATGAGCAAAATAAATGCCAGTCGCTGAGCGATGGTATGTTATTGATTTATATAAAAATGACGACAAATAAATGTTGCGTTACAGACAAAAAAACATAATGAATGTAAGCAAGCTCTCAAAGATGTCAGTAACAAGACATCGTAACGTTCAATGTCTGTTAGATGTTGGACAAACTAATCGGGGCAGCTCAACAGACCCTAGATGTCAGTCTGTTAACTCAAAATGAATAGTAACGATGGAAATAAGTTGTTCGAGGCTCAGGTTTTCATTTTCCCCAATGATGTCGTTTTCGGGCAGGGGATATTTCAAATCGACAGCATATTTATCGAGCGGTTGGGCAAAGGTATAGACATAAACGCTGATGTCAGGATTAGTCGCTGAATAAATTTCTACAGCTTGAAATTGTTGACTGTCTCCATCCAGATAAAACATGTTTTCGCCATAACGGTGCACTAATTCGATTAAAAACAGTTTAATGGCTACGGCTTTGTTAATGGCCCAAACGTTCATCGCTTAGTCTTTTCTTAAGAGGGTTGGAGCCGCCATAAAAAAGTGAATGAAATACGCTTGAATGCGGTGGATAAGGTATAAGCAGACTGCCAAACTTCCAAATGCCAACAAAGCAGCGATGGTTTCATTAGTCTCAGCTGAACTTGCATCGTATAGGCCGACGATGATTAGCATAATGATGATTGGTAATAAATAAAGCAGTATCGATGCTCGCAATACCCCTGTTTCACTGATACTGATAACAACGGTGTCTCCTACGTTTACTGGAATCGTGGAGCTAAGTTGCATTTGTCTTCGCGGTAATAGTTTGGTGTATAACGATGAGGCACAAGATGATTTTTGTGCGCATTGTTCACAGGCACTCGTTTGCAGGCTTTCGACAGTGATACGATTGCCATCAACACGTTTCACCTTAACCTGTTGTTCAATCATCTTGTTAGCATGCTCATAATGATTTTAATCATAGCCCAAGCGATCTCATGTGATTGCTTATCATTGAATTTGTAACAAACCATTCTGGTCAGCATTCGCGCCTTGTATTTCCTGCCATTTTTCCGGTGTATAGGTTTTTACAGTGACAGCATGTAACCGCCCGGAGCTTAATGGTGCTTCCAATGCTGCCATCACACCTTGTTGCTGTTTGACCATGGTTAAACCTTCAAACAGTGAACTCACAACTGTAACTTCTAAATAACAACCTTCACCATTGATATAAACAGTGGCATCGTCATAATCAGCTTTGATTAAGCGTTCAATCTCGCCGACTGAAATGATTTCTCTGTCATCACTGTCTGCAACAGCTTCTTGTAATGCCGGTAGCAATAAACCTTCTGCGGCCATTGATTCAATGATGTCACTGCCGCCAACAAGTTCACCACGGATAAATAATTGTGGGAAAGTCGGCCAGCGTGAAATTTTGGGTAGGCCTTCTCGAATAAAAGGTGAAGCTAATACATTTACAAAAGCAAAGGGAATACCGGTTGCTTTTAACGCCGCAACTGCTTTGCCTGAAAAACCACATTCAGGATTGTCGGGCACACCTTTCATGTACAGGATAATGGGATTTTCACTTAACTGTCTTTCAATCTTTTGTTGTGTATTCATGGTTTATTCCAGTTTGCCAGGCGGGTTTATACAGCGACTTGTTGTTCAGTATTTTCACTATGAATAAGTTCTATTTCTGCTTCACCTTTAACAACTTGTTCACTAATCAGGCAGGTTTCAATACCGTGCTGTGAAGGTAATTCGAACATCGTTTTTCGTAGGATTTGTTCCATAATGCTACGCAAACCACGGGCACCGGTATCGCGATCAATAGCTTTTTCTGCAATGGCAATTAATGCCTCGTCAGTGAATTCCAGAGCAACGCCTTCGTAGGCAAAGAGTTGTTGATATTGTCTGACTAAGGCATTTTTGGGCTCGGTTAACACCTGTATCAGTGCATCAACATCAAGTGGTTCTAGTGGTGCCAGAACAGGGAAGCGGCCAATAAACTCCGGAATCAAACCAAAGCGTTTCAAGTCTTCAGGTTCAGTGGCATTAAGCATGTCTTCTATATCAGGTTTAAGATCAGGATTACTCACCGTTGCGTGAAATCCAATAGCCGTATCTTTAGGCAGCAAGCGTTTTTGTACGTGTTTTTCAAGTTCAGGGAATGCACCACCGGCAATAAACAGAATATTGCTGGTATCAATGACCGTGTGGTCAGCGTTGCTGCCGTCTTTTCTGCGACTTTTACTGGTGACTTTTACCTGTGAACCTTCAACAAGCCTTAACAACGCCTGCTGAACACCTTCTCCAGAAACATCACGGGTACCATAGTGTGATTCTGGACTACGGGCTATCTTGTCAATTTCATCAATATAGACGATGCCCCATTCAGCTTTTTCGACCTGACCTTCAGCAACATCCAGTAGGCGAACCAGAATGTTTTCGACATCATCACCGACATAACCTGCTTGAGTCAGTGTTGTTGCATCGGCAATAACAAAAGGCACACCAACAATTTTAGCCAAGGTACTGGCGAGTAGGGTTTTACCTGTACCGGATGGACCAATTAACAGCAGATTAGACTTACCAATTTCTACGTCTTTATCAAGTTTGCCTAGACCGTTATCGCCATTATCAAATTTAAGACGTTTAAAATGGTTATAAACAGCTACAGCAAGGATTTCTTTGGCCAGATCTTGCCCAATGACATACTGATCCAGCATGTCTTTAATCTCTTTGGGTTTGCGTAGGGGCTCTTGCATTTCATTAAGCACTTTTTTACGGCCCCAACTGTTGACAACCTGGCTTGCCAGGTTGACGCAAGCTTCACATATATAACCATCGGTCCCTGCAATAAGAGGTGTTGAAGGGGATTGCACTACATCACAAAATGAACAGTGTTTTAAATCTTTCTCAGCCATAATCCAACCTCTTTTTAATCAGTTATTTGTTTATGTGGTGTCACTGGTGGCAAACTTGCCAGCCATGCACGTTGGCAATTGCGTTGCGAACGTTCTTGCATCAGTTTCAGAATTTTTGGTTTCGCTTTCTTCATCGAAATAGTTTCAGCGTGTGCAATGTTGTTACATTTCACAATATGGAAACCGACTTCACTTTCAAGAACATCGCTGATCTGGCCCTTTTTCAATGTAAACAACACAGCATCAATTTCCGGATAGAGTTGCCCTTTAGGAAATGTGCCGAGTTCACCCCCTTGCAAGGCACTGGGACATTCCGAATGTAACATCGCTAAATCAGCAAATTTATAGGGAGTTTTTTGTAAACTTCTGGCAATGCTTGTAATGCGGGACAATGCTTTATCACGTTGATTTTCCGTATATTCATCATTGATAGTAATGAGGATATGACTGGCATTTCGACGTTCAGGTCGGCGGAATTTTTCTGGGTGTAGATGATAAAAAATACCAACTTCTACATCAGAGATACGAGCGCTTTTAGAGCCAACAATATTGAGCACATTCTCTACTTTACATTGACGTTTCAAGGCTTCTCTCAAAGAGGTGATATCAAGCTCGTTTTGTTGAAGAACGAACAGAAAACTTTCTTCATCTTCAAAGCGTTCACGAATCTGCTGTACGGCTTTTTCTACTTCTATGTCATTAACAACAACCGATTCGGCTTCTTTTGACGTTAATACTCTTAATTCCAGATCATGTTCGTTACGAGCTTGCTGTTTGATGATCTCTAGCTCTTCATCATCTAAATCTCCAGGGGTGCGTTTGAAGATTGCCAATGCCGAACGCAATAAACTGTAACTATCAATATCTGATTTTTTTACTGCTGTAGTCATAATGTCTCCGAATTACTCGGTGTTTTTCCCGGTTAACCCTGGTTCTAACGATGGTTCAGGTATTTGCAATGTGATGCCAGGAAAACGCACGTGATAGAGAATGGGATCTGAATCCCTAATGACTTTTTCGATCTCACCTTCGGTACCTTTGGCAACACGTACTTCGCCATCAATGGAAAAATCAAAGGCACTAAGCACCTTGTCCCTGAACTCAAAAATACTTGGGTTCCAGGGTTCATCGGCACCGATAAGCTCTTCAAGCCGACAGCCCACCATGCGTCCTTCATCTAGAAAATGCACGGTGTAAATAATCTGATCTTGCAAGAATGTACCCACTTCAATGACATTGCCTATACAACCCCGGCGTATTAGTAGCTCACCTATTTCCTTACCGGGATAGGTCCCATCATTTCGTACATTGCGTGTGATACGGACTGCTTCACCATAGTCAAAGCGGCCTTCATCATAACGATCGGGGTTCATGACTGAATGTCTTCCAATGCAACAAAGGCTGTTTGTGGTTCGCCCATTTTGAAGACCTTAAATACTTTTTCAGTTTGTGCATCAGACGTAACAAAATCGTTGTATGCCTGAAGTAAAAGCTTGGTATATATCGCTTTTTGTAATTCTTCATCATCAGGTATGGCATCGGCTGACTGTGAAAGATAGTCATGGAAACGTTGCAGAATATGCAAGCGGTTAACATGAACAATATGTTGGTCGTAATCCAATTTGAAATAATTCAAAAAGTCTTCTGCTGACTCCAAATCTTCTAAATCATCTTCAAAACTCATCATTTCGTCCGCCTCTAAAATTTAAAATCGAGTCAAGTAATGCACTTGAACGTAAATTAGGCTAGTTGTTACTGCTCATAATTTAGCCAAGGTTATAGATATTGTTATTTTCATTAATCTTTCGATTAACGATGTCCAGTAAACCACTGGCTCCAATGCGGTTTTCCTGATCGAGTCCATTAAGTTTTTCAAAAATTTGTTTACTGGTATCTAAATCGTGCAATCGCATTTTGAGAAACCCTATGGATTTAAGCGTGAATAAATAAAGCCGTATCCAGGTTAATTGGTCTTTGGGAGCAGACGTTATTGCGTCACCATCGATTTGTTGCCAATCTGTCGGAAAATCAATATTGCTGGCTATGATCTTCAAGGCTTTCTCAGAGGTGAGAAGGGCTTCAGACAATCGATGTTGGTAGTAATAAAATCGATTTAATGCCACCAAGACATTGAGCGAATCTGGGGCATGAAAAAATGCCTTTAATAACGGTAATTCAGCATCACCATCTGCATAGGATGAGCCTGCTTGTTGAATCAACTGCTGTACTTCAACACTGTCTTCTTTTTGAAAGTACAATTCAGCTGTTGGATCAAAGTCGAGTAGTAAGTCCATTGTTAACCTACCGCCTTTTCCAAAATAGCCGGTTCGGATTGGCTTTTGCAGACATCGTCAGCTTCACACCGCTCACAGGATTCGTCCGGTTTAACGGCAAAGTTTTTTTGAGCAGCTTCAAGCTTATCGATACGTTCTATTAAGCAACTAATCGCCTTGCCAACAGGATCTGGCACCAGATGGTGATCAAGGTCGATACCGTTATCAAGCTTAATTTTTAAGCCTTTACGTTGAATAATCCGCCCCGGAATACCAATCACGGTGCAGCATGCAGGTACATCTTTAACAACGACTGAGTTCGCCCCAACGCGAACACTGTCGCCAAGCGTGATATTGCCAAGAATTTTGGCACCGGCACCGACGAGCACTGAATTACCCAAGGTTGGGTGACGTTTTTCTTTGTTCCACGTTGTGCCCCCCAATGTCACACCATGATAAAGCGTGACATCATCACCAATAACAGCGGTTTCACCAATGACGACTCCTGCACCGTGGTCGATGAATAAACGATGTCCAATA
Source organism: Methylophaga sp. (assembly GCF_030651745.1). The sequence continues at coordinate 30,799 of NZ_JAUSCC010000140.1, read as the reverse complement.
GTTGCCCCAGGGTGGATATCAACATTACTTATGGTGCGGCATAAAAATGCCAGGAAGCGGGCTAAACCAAAGAATTCTGCTTGCCATAATCGATGGGTTAACCGATTGACTAAAAGTGCATGCACACCGGGATAGGTAAGTAAGATCTCAAATGTATTACGTGCTGCCGGATCACGGTCGAATACACATTTTATGTCTTCAGACCATTGGCTCCATAAGGATTGACGTGATGGACTGGCGTTCATGACTCAGTCACTCTTCAGAAAAGTGATGTTCCAGATAGTTGTTCCGGTCGGAATGCTGGAAAGTTTATAAGAGGCATCAGAGTATTTAATTCTGGAAAACAAACGATAGAGTTTGTCGACCAACAATTCTTTGTGTTGCTCAAGGCGTGTTGCTTGATCCCATTTCTGAACAGTTGCCATGATGACTACCTCCTAAAATACAGCTAAAAATTCGTTCAGTTCTTGCTGTTGTGGAGACCGTTTATGATCTGCCACAAATTGCCTCACTACGGGTAACAACAAACTGGCCTGCATTTTGTTTAGTGTGATGCCAATTTGCTGATAGGCGTGAATAATGCCTTTGCTGCCTGAATGCTTACCCAAAATAAGTTGGTGTTGACGGCCAACTATTGCTGGGTCAATTCCTTGATAATTGAGAGGGTTTTTTAAAAATCCATCAACATGAATGCCGGCTTCATGGCTGAATACATCACGGCCGATCAGGCTTTTACGACTTCCAATCGTGTCACCCGAAGCTTTTGCTACAAAATCAGATAGGGCACTGAAATTGTGTAGTTCAATATTGGTGTCGATGTTGTAGAGTTGTTTTAATCCAACCACAATTTCTTCTAATGCCGCGTTGCCTGCACGTTCGCCCAAACCATTAACAGTTGTATTCACATGGCTGGCACCAGCAACGACAGCCGCCAAGGTATTAGCCGTGGCCAGACCCAAATCATCATGAGCATGCATTTCGATTTCAAGATCAGTAATGGCACGCAACCGACGTATTGATTCAAACACCCTGAAGGGCTCCATAATGCCGACAGTGTCAGCAAAGCGAATACGCTTGGCACCAGCGTTTTGTGCTGTTTCTGTCATTAATGCCAGGAAGTCAGGATCAGCACGAGAGGCATCTTCCATACCAACGGACACATCAAAGCCAAAATCCAATACCTTGCTAACATGATGGTGCAAGGTTTTTAAAACCCAATCACGTGATTTAGCAAGTTTGTGCTGAATATGCTGATCTGAAGCGGAAATGGATAAATCCACCATATCTGCTTTGATATGACGACAAAATTCGATGTCTTTGTCCGTCATACGTGACCAAACCACTAATGAGCATGGCAAGTTCAAGTCTGCGATGGCATTAATTTCATCACATTCCTGGGCTCCCATAGCAGGGATCCCGATTTCTAATTCAGGTACCCCCATACTGACCAGGCTCGATGCTATGGTGATCTTTTCCTCGAGAGAAAACACAACTCCGGCAGACTGTTCACCATCTCGTAGGGTGGTGTCGTCAATGGTGACTGTGCGAACTTGACTAGTCATGGCGTAATTAAGCGTAAGTAGGTGCAAAGGCTTTTTCAGGATCGGTCACCGGCTCATTGTTCACGCTATCCCAATAGGGTGAGAGTTTGCGTAGCGTGGCAACGATTTGTGGCACAGCTTCAATTACAGCTTCCATTTCTTCCATTGTGTTGTAGCGAGACAATGAGAAGCGAATCGTGCCATGTGCCGCCGTGTAAGGAATATCCATTGCACGCATTACATGAGAAGGTTCTAAAGAACCGGATGTACACGCTGAACCGCTTGATGCTGCAATACCGGCTTTGTTAAGCAGCATCAAGATGGCTTCACCTTCAATATACTCAAACGCAATATCAGTGGTATTAGGTAAGCGGTTTGTTATATCACCCGTGGCAAAACAATACGGTACTGAATCAAGGATTCCTTGTTCCAGACGGTCACGCATTGCTTTAACGTGAGTGTTTTCAAATTCAATATGTTCTTGGGCGAGTTCACAGGCTTTCCCTAAGGCGACTATTGAGGCGGTGTTTTCAGTTCCGGCACGACGTCCGCGTTCTTGATGACCACCACGAAGCAAGGGTCTGTAACGGGTACCGCGACGAAGATAAAGCACACCAATACCTTTAGGCGCATGTAATTTATGGCCTGAAATAGACAACATATCAATTTTGGTATCTTGCAGATTCATGGGGATTTTACCGACCGCTTGCACTGCATCAGTGTGAAACATAATGCCTGCTGCATTGGCCATCTCTGCCATTTCAACAACTGGGAAAATGGTGCCGGATTCATTGTTAGCCCACATCACAGATACGATAGCGACCTTATCTGTTAGCAGCTTTTTGTATTCATTGAGATCCAGTCGACCCACCTTGTCAACTTTCATACGATGAATGGTGTAGCCGTCTTTTTCCAGATAGTCACATAGGCTTAGAATCGCAGGGTGTTCAACCACCGTGGTGATAATTTCTTTACGTTCTGGTTGTGCTTTTAACGCTGACAAAATGGCAGTTGAATCAGACTCTGTACCACAGGATGTGAACACGATTTCTGAATCATGCTCGGCACCAATAAGCGCCTGAACTTGCTGACGAGCTTTTTTCAGGGCTTTACCCACACCATCAGCAAACTTGTGGATGGAAGATGGATTACCAAATTGTTCTGTGAAAAATGGCAACATCTCTTCAACCACTGATGGATCGACCATGGTGGTTGCATTATTGTCGAGGTAGATATCTGACCTAACAAGGGGTTGTTGTACTTTCATATACGCCTCTCTTGTAATCTAAAAAAGCACCTGTCAAGGCACGAGGAATAAAGTTTAGTTGTGCTAAATGTATGACGAGTAACACAGAGAGGGGCTGTTTCAGATACAACCTTGCGGACTGGCGCAATTTTTTATGTAGAGTTCCTACATTGTGTGCCTTACAGCTTGTTAAGCACAAAAACAGCAACCAGGTGAGGCGTATATGAAAGAGCATCTACCCCTAGGCTCCTGCAGCAATTTGTGTAGGCATTTGTGATGCTGGAACGACTTTGAAGAATTCACCTAAATCTTCAATCAAACGTTGTTGAACACCACCAAGTGTTGCAGAAGCCATTTGGCATCCACTACACGCACCAATCATATTGACGTAAACCGTATTGCCAACGACGTCTACCAGTTCAACGTCACCACCATCGGCTTTTAGCATAGGACGCATGCTTTCCAGCACCATTTCAATCCTTTTGATTTTTTGCACGGTGGTCAAAGGTGCTACTGCTGGTGTCGATTTAGCAGCAGGTGCTGCAGGTTTAGCTGTCGCATCAAATGATTCACCACGGACAGCTAATACATCAGCCAGTATTTCTTCAATGCCTTCATGGCAAGAGCTACAGCCGCCACCAGCCTTGGTATAGTTAGTGACTTCTTCAACGGTGCTCAGATTATTTTTAATGATGACATCACGAATCATCGGTTCATCAACAGCAAAACACCTGCAAATTAATGCACCTTCTTCATGATCATCTTTCCACACTTCACCACGGTAGTTTGCAACTGCTGCCTGTAAGGCTTCACGGCCCATTACGGAACAGTGCATTTTTTCAGGTGGCAATCCTTCCAGTTCATCTGCAATATCCTGGTTAGTGACTTCCAGTGCCTGATCAACCGTCATCCCTTTAATGATTTCAGTTAATACTGATGATGAAGCAATGGCAGAACCACAACCAAAGGTCTGAAAACCTGCGTCTTCAATGATTTCAGTTTCATCATTAACCCTTAATGTCAGGCGCAATGCGTCACCACAACTGATAGAACCTACCTCACCGATGGCATTCGCATTTTCAACAGCACCGGCATTCTTAGGGTTGAAAAAATGATCTTTAACTTTGTCTGAATAATCCCACATGTCGATTTCCTCTATATCTTAAGAACAGGTTTTGGTAGGTTGACCATTATCTTCAGTTGAAAATGATGTACCGCAAGCACAGCTTTTAACTGCATTCGGGTTAGTGAATTTGAAGCCGGAACCATCTAAGCTATCGACAAAATCAACTGTCATACCATCAAGCATGGGCATGCTTTCTGCATCAATTAATACTTTTACTGCACCGTATTCTGTAACCGTGTCGTTCTCACCAGCCTGATCCTCCAAACGGAGACCATACTGCATACCAGAACACCCGCCATCAGTTACTTCGATGCGTAATCCGGCAGTGGGTTTGTTAGCACTCTCGAGATAGCGGCTTACAGCAGTAATGGCGTTTTGGGTCAATGTAATCATGTTTATCTCCTGCAAAATGGCTTGGCACTGTTTTTGTAATTACCCTTTTGCAACCAGTGTGCCATCTCGAAAATAAACTGTAAGGTGCTGATTTTGATAAATAATGTGTTCGTATTGTTTTGGAGCTAACAGGACATAAATAACAATTCAGATGTTTTTGTAAGATTTACTACAAAGGGGAAAGCGATGAAATTTGAAGATTTGGAAATTGGGGATGTGGTCTATGCAGCCCATGATATTGTTGACGATGGCTCAATGCCTGACAAAGAAATGGGGGATATCCTGGCAGAGAAAGGTTCACGTGGTGTGGTTGTAAATTTAGGTCATCTGGAAGAGCAACCCACCACAGCAGTGTTTCTTGTTCGATTTGAAAACGAAGCGTTAGTTTTAGGCAGCCCGATTGGTTGTTTAAAAGAGGATTTAAAACTTGAAGCTTAAAACATGAAGTCAATCACAGCCTATCATCAGCGTACCAAACATAGCTTGCAACATGGCTATGCACGAGGACCTGAAACCTTAGATTGGGATGACCAACCCAATGCGTTTCGTTATTTTGAAGGTTGTCCGAACATCAAGTTACCCGCACCCGGTCAGCAGCGAATGGTGAGCTGGTCACAGATACACGCCAACACGGTCAAGCCCGCTGAGCTTAATCTGGAAAATCTAGGCTTATTATTAGAACTGTCGTTTGGCTTATCTGCGTGGAAGCAGGTGGGGCCGGACCGGTGGGCAGTACGTAATAATCCATCCAGTGGTAATTTACATCCAACCGAAGCCTATCTCATTACAGAGAATGATCAGCTGTTACCAGCAGGTGTATATCATTATGTCAGCCATGACCATATGCTAGAACAACGCTGTCTTTTTGAAAGTCACGTTGTTTCAAATCAATTATTAATCGGTTTAAGCTCAATACATTGGCGTGAAGCATGGAAATATGGTGAAAGGGCATATCGATATTGTCAGTTAGATACGGGACATGCCGTTGCCGCGATACAGTACGCTGCTGCCACATTAGGTTGGCGCGTTGAATTAGTAACAGGTTTTTCGGATGACGATATAGCACAGATATTAGGCTTAAATCGTACTGACGACTTTGTAGCCAAAGAATATGAAACCGCGGAGCTTATCTGTCGCATTAATTACAATAATGAAGCAGAACCTACACACAAACCAGACTTATTAACCTTGGCTGAAGATGGAAAGTGGCAGGGTAAAGCCAGATCATTAGGTGCCTGTCATGTATTTGACTGGCCAGTGATTGAACAAGTCTCACAAGCCACTCAAAAACAGCCTGCAGACACTGAATATGATCCTGACGCACCACAGAAATGGCATGCAGGATCTGCTCAACTGCTTGAAACAGATTCAACTGAATTAGCCATAACATTAATACGCCAACGTCGCAGTGCCCAGCGTTTTATCCCTAATATGACTGCAATGCGCCAGCCAGCATTTTTTAGGATGTTATCGGCCTTATCAGTCCGTAATAATGTTGTATTAGGCAGTTGGCCGTGGGCGCCAGCCGTACATCTGTGTTTGTTTGTCCACAATGTTGAAGGTTTGGCTCCAGGTTTGTATTGCTTGCCACGATCAGAGTTGGGCATTAACACCTTAAAACGAAGTATGAAACCGGAGTTTCTCTGGCAGCCAGTAGCGGCTTTTCCTCAGCTTTATTTGCTGTATCAGGCTGATGTGAGACACGTTGCCAAGAAGCTATCGTGTCATCAGGCAATCGCTGCGGATGGCGTTTTTAGTTTGGCAATGATAGCGGAGTTTCATCAAAACATTCATCAGCAAGCCTGGTATTACCGGAGGCTGTTTTGGGAATGTGGCCTATTGGGACAAATCTTATATTTAGAAGCTGAGGCCGTTAAGTATAGAGGGACAGGTATCGGCTGTTTTTTTGATGATGATGTTCACCGTATCCTTGGCATCGACACTGATGAACTGCAGAGCCTATATCATTTTACCGTTGGTGAACCTTTTGAAGATGCACGTATTGAGACATTGCCAGCTTATTATCATCTGCAGTCGCAACGTTAGTGCCCCGACTTAGCTCGACATATCTGAAACCCGCTTCAGGCTCAAACTGACAGCAGCTGAGCGCTTGAATATACAAGTTAAAGCCGCCAGTTTGAACACCCGTTACTACTAGGTAATCGGTAAGATTAAGCTCATTAACTATATTTTATGAATAAGTTCATACACTTTGTATTCAGTATCATGGAGTACATTTTCTACTGTAGGGACTAGCCCCATAGCATTTTCAACACAAGTCAGTTTGATATCGAATTTGCTTGAATAGAGAGTGGTGATTTCACTATCGATAAGTGAGGTGGTGGTGGATTGTTCAATATCTTCAACGGTTAGCAAAAATATATTGCAGCTAGTGGGTATTAATGTGTGTAGATGGTGGATATACGGCTGGCGTAAATCTTCCGGCAAGGCGGTTAAGGCGGCGCGATCATAAACACTATCAATATGGCCTAAATCGCTTTGGCTTAAAGCAAAAAAATCACCACATAAGATACTGATATTTTGGTGTTGCCACAGAGTGAAAAGTCCGGACTTTTGTTGTGTAGAGACCAGGTTATTTTCTTCAAAAAAAGCACGGACGGCGATGGGACTTAATTCGACTCCAATCACCTGATGACCTTGTTGGGCAAGCCATAATATATCAAGGCTTTTTCCACATAATGGGATAAACACCCGGCTGTTTTTATTGGCGTCAAATTGAGGCCAATATTTTGTTAATAGGGCATTGACGGATGTTTGATGGAAAGCGGTATGGTTTTCTTGCCATAGTTGCAACCAGAGATAGTTGTCACGTGTATTAGACATTCAGTTTTTCCTTATCAATTACTCTCAGGAAAATGATGTGTTCAGATCAACACGCAGTCTAATGAGATAGTTGGGAGAGGGTTACGCTCAATTAATCTTCAGGACCAAAGCACTTTGCATAATCAGTGCATACTTCACAGGAAGGCGCACGACAAAGGTAAATACCCTCGGCATCGCATAGCTTTTTGTAGATGAATTTTTTCCATTTCATGTTTTTGCTGTTGCTTTCAGCTAATTGAGGAAAGTTGTAACTGATTAAGGCGCTAAGTTCTGAACGTTGCCATAGACCAAGATCCTCCCATAAGTGATCAAGTCCCATGCAGGCGATGACGATTATGCTGATGATCCAATCATTTTCTTGATCACGGGTTCGGCTGTAAGCTTGTAATAACTGGATCAGATCATCTATTTCAGGCATACGGCGATAATCAGGCACGATACCTGATACCGCTTTTGTTGAAATGTCAGCATCAGCAAAATAGAACTGACACAAGGCCTTAAACTGTTCTGGTTCCAGTCCTATAAAATCAGGTAGCACACTATTACCGGTTAACCATGATGCAATTATTTTTGCCAGCCAGGGTTGATTTGGACTGGGGTGTGTTGTCGTTAACAGTCGCTCAACAATGTCTTCTCTACTGTCTGTCGGGAGGGCAGAGTGCGTGGCCGTTAAGGGGGGGAGCATCGTTTATTTGACCTAGTATTCGATGCGAATATCTTCATCACGTACAATCATTTGGCATGCTAAACGCCATGGTGTTGGTAGATCGTCAACGATCATCTGTTCCATTTCAGCTTTTGATAATTTTCCCATGGAGCTTAATACGGATTTTTCTTTTTCAGTGAGTGGGCCACCCATTAAGCCTTTGTCATCCAAGCTGGTGACTTTGACAACACAGGTGCCACACTCGCCATCTTCGCATTCAAAATCAATGGGAATTTTATTTTCTCTGGCTAATTTCAAGATAGTTTGGGTGTGGCTGCCAGCAGTGGCATAGACGGATTTATCTTTGTATTCTGGACTGGTAAAGGTTACGACGGCCATGGTGATCTCCTTGGGATATAGATGAGTTATTGCTCAGGCTGGTTTAACTGAAATATTGCCGCCTAAGACTTGTGCCTGACAGGCCAGGCGATTGTGTTTGCCAGCCATGTTTTCTCTTAATATTTTGTCTTCGAGCACGGAGGGTTCACTTAGGTTTTGGTAGCCTTCAGCGACTTTCATGATGCAGGTGCCACAATCACCTTCACGGCAACCATAGGTAATGCCGGCCCCCACTTTTTCAGATACTTCAATGATGCGTGTTCCGGCAGGAACAGAGACAGTGATATTAATATCTTCAAAGGTTACGTTTGCTTTTGCCATGAGGTTATCCTTGGTTTTATTATTAAAAAATCAGACTAGTTCAGCAAAATCGATCATTTTGGCTTGTCTCAGCCCCATGAGTTCTTCTGCTAATTCATGTCCAAATCGGGTGCAGTTTTCTAGCTCTTCGTCGGTCGGTATCAATTTGATACGTAAACCTTTAATCGGAACACGTAGTTTCAAGCCGCGTAAACGATCTTCAACAAGGGTGACTGCTTCACCTGTCCAACCATAGGATCCAAATACGCCACCAAGTTTGTTTTTCAGATTGATAACGGTGAGTGATGACAGCAGATCCCAAACGGGTTTGACCGAGTCACCGTTAATGGTTGGTGTGCCAAATAAAATGCCATCAGCATCTTCAATCAGATCAATGAAAGGCTCTATTTCACTGCCTTCCAAGTCATAAAGTGAGGCACGAACATTGGCAACAGACATAGCACCTTCATAAATTGCTTCTGCCATTCGGCGTGTACTGCCATAAGAACTGATGTAAAAAATCAGTAATGTTTTCTGATTTTGCAAACTTTCTATAGCAAGCGATGGCTGTGACATCTCGTGATAACGTTGTACATAACGCATGGGACGATCCCGTAAGATCGGGCCATGCGTTGGTGCAATCAGATCCGGTTGTAATGGTTCGATTAGTTTCAATGCACGAATCACGTATTCTTTGAACGGTCGCATGATGTGTGCGTAGTAATATTCAAACGAAAAACGAAAATCACCAGATAGATCATTGAATAGCCGTGTATCACAGAAGTGACAACCAAAGACATCACCTGAGAATAAGGTTTTTTCTTCAGGTAAATAGGTGCACTGGGTGTCTGGCCAATGTAGATAGGGCGTATGCAGGAATCTAAGCGTGCGATCTCCTAGTGAGACTTCATCACCAGTGAGAACAGGGGTGTAATTTAAGTTTTCCTGTTTTAATAATGCCTTCAGCATCGATTGTGCTTTTTGCGAGATATAAAGCTGTGCTTGTGGTGCACGACGCATTAACTCTGGTAAAGCACCCGTGTGATCGGGTTCTAGATGGTTTAAAACGATAACTTTGATTTCAGAATAGTCGGCTACTGAACTGAGTCGACTAAAGAAATCATTTGAAAAGTTTTCTTTGACAGTATCGATGATGGCAACACCTTCACTGCCACGAATCAAATAGGAGTTATAGGTAGTGCCATTGGCTGTTTTTAGAATAATGTCAAAGTTGCGTAAAGTAGGATCAAACGCTCCAATCCAATAAACACGCTCCGATATTGCTACAGCAGTTGGTGTGTTTGACTCACCAAGGGCATCGTCAGCTTTAACCATGAGCGGCTACCTTGTTGTGTGTTTTTGGGCAATTTTCTAGATCAGAAGTGTCACGATTACTGTTCAGACCAATCCAGTGTTCTATGTCTTGTTTATTAAAACCGGCGCGTTTTTCATTGCCAACTTGTATCAATGGACGGCGAATTAATAATGGATCAGACAACATCACATTGATTGCTTGATGCAGATCTAATGCTTCTGGGTTGATAATGCCTTGTTTAATGGCTGGTGCACTGCGATTAAACCATTCACTGACTGGCAATTTATTAAGAAAAGTCATTAGATTTAACGGGTTTTCAGACCAGTTTTCAGTAAGCAGGTTTTTTGCAATTACACAGTGCCCGGCTTCACGAAGCAGTTTTTTTTGCTTTGTGTTGTTAATGCAGCCGGGCTTCTCGTAAAAAATGATTTGTGCCATAGCTAATGTGCTTGCAGTTCAGCCATGGCTTCTGCCATTTTTTCAGGTGGTATACCGGTTAATGAACCTGGCGGATTAACAGCTTCGTTGGCAGCATTCAAAATTGCACCTTCAATCGGACAGATACTTGCACACTGCGGCTCTGCAAAGTCACCTTCACATTCGGTACATTTTTTACTATCAATTAAAAAATGCGGTGCCGCTTCATAAATAGCATCACTGGGACAGACGGGTTCACAGGCAAAACAATTTACGCATGAAGCAATGATTGATAAGGCCATAGGTCACACTCCTAAGCTGAGATACGTCGTTGCTCAGTTGAATCATCCAGTTTTCCTGCAGCCACCATTTCAAGGTAGACAGCCATAACGGCTTGTTCGATGTCTTCCATGGCATGTTCACCATTAGGCTGGATACCGGCTTGTTCTAATTGCTCCCATGGTTCATAACCAATTTTTGAACAGAGCACGACTTCACAACCCGCTAAAGTGCGAATATTACGTTCCAGTGCTGTTTCAGCATCACCACAGCTGTCATCACCACTGCAATAAAGCTCTGTTTTACGATGACTGATGAAGCGCACCCCAGTTGGTGATGCTTCATAAATTAAGAATTCTTTGGCATGACCAAAGTGCATGTTGACCAAACTCTGACCACTGGTTGCAACTGCCATTAACACTGGACGAGTGGTGAGTTCAGGCACATCTGGTTTGTGTTGTTCTTTAGCCAGACGTTTCTCATTCATTTCAGCTTCGATGGCCTGGTGAATCACTTTGCGTTTTTCCATCGCTGCCTGATAATCGATGTCCATCTCTTCAATTTTATCGAGCGTGAATTCATCACCACGATCTTCACCTAACATGCCCACAGCATCAGCTCGACATTGACGACAATGACGCATCATGTTCATGTCACCAGAGCAGGCATCCTGTAGATCCTGTAGCTCATCAGCTGTTGGCCCGCGTTGTCCCATCACACCATAGAATGTGCCGTGTTCTGCTTCAGCAATAAGTGGCATCACGTTATGCAGGAAAGCACCTTTTTCTTTTACAACACGGCTAACTTCAGCAAGATGTTGATCATTAACACCTGGAATCATGACGGAGTTAACTTTTACTAAAATGCCTTTGGCAACCAGCATTTCCAAGCCTTTCTGTTGTTGTTCAATAAGTATTTTTGCAGCTTTTTTGCCTTTGATCCGGCGGTTGTTCCAGTAGATCCAAGGGTAAATTTTTGCGCCCACCTCAGGATCTAAACAGTTGATAGTGATCGTTACATGATCGATATTGTGTTGGGATAATTCTTCAACAGCATCAGGCAGGGCCAGGCCATTGGTAGAAACACATAGCTTGATATCAGGTGCCTGTTCGCTGAGCATTCTGAATGTTTCAAATGTACGTTCTGGGTTAGCTAATGGATCACCGGGGCCAGCAATGCCTAATACCGTCATTTGAGGTATGTTTGCTGCAACAGCCATGGTTTTCTTAACTGCCTGATGTGGTGTAAGCAGTTCGGATACGACACCGGGTCTGGACTCGTTGGCGCAGTCATATTTTCTATTACAGTAATGACATTGAATGTTGCAGGCTGGGGCAACAGCCACGTGCATACGTGCGAAATAATGATGTGCATCTTCTGAATAACAGGGATGATTTTGCACTTTTTCACGAATGTTATCTGCAAGATGGGCTAACTGATCGTCGGTTGAACCACATGAGCCGGCTGAGCAGCCACCCTTACTTTCAGTTGCAGGTTGGTCATTGAGTACTGGCAGTTCCATGAATACACCTCTTGAGTTTTTTTGTACAAGGTATATAGCAGGGGGTGTGCCAATATTTAACTATATGTTTTATAAGGGAAATGTATTTTTTGTTTATTCAGATTGTCTTACAACTAACAATGCAAATGTGGTGTTTTGTTTGAATAGATACAAATAGCAAAGGCTATCTAATCGAAGAATGATGTTTAAATTTGTTTAAGATTTATATTCAAGGTTTGAATGCGATAGGCAATTTGACGTGGTGTCATATTAAGCAATCTTGCTGCTTTAGCCTGTACCCAACCACTTTGTTCTAACGCTGCGATAACGCGTTCACGATCATCAAGGTTTTCATCCTGAAGATCGACATTAAGTGTTTGTTGCTGTGAAGCAGGGGCCAGGTTAATTTTATCGTCAAGGCCACTTAGGCTGATCACATCACGATCAATGATGCCGTCGTGACTCATAATGGCAGCCCGTTCGAGTCGGTTTGCCAGCTCTCGTACATTACCTGGCCAGTTATATTTCATCAGAATACGTAAGGCACTCTCTTTGATTTCTAGTGGTCTGCCACCTTGTTGCCTGGATAAACGATCAAGAAGAAATTTAGATAATTCTGGAATGTCGACGATTCGGTCACGCAGTGCAGGCATATGGATTGGCATTACATTAAGACGATAATACAAGTCTTCTCTAAATGTACCATTGGCGACGGCCTGTTCTAAATTACGATTAGTGGCGGCGATAATTCGAATATTAGTGGTAAGCGTTTTGCTGCCACCAACACGCTCAAATTCACCTTCCTGTAGGATACGTAACAGTTTTGCTTGGAAAGAAGCTGATATTTCACCAATTTCATCAAGAAAGATGGTGCCATTATCAGCAAGTTCAAATCGGCCTTTACGCATGCTGACAGCACCACTAAAAGCGCCTTTTTCGTGACCAAATAATTCTGATTCAAGTAAGGTGTCTGGAAGGGCGGCACAGTTCAGTTTCAAAAAGGGTCCGTTGCTGCAACTTGAATTAAAGTGAATGGCATTGGCAACCACTTCTTTACCCGTACCTGATTCACCGCGAATTAAAACGGTAGTGTTCCATTTGGCTACTTGGCGGATAACGTCAAATACTTTGAGCATTGGTTCTGAATGACCAATAATATTTTCAAAACGATAATTTTTGACTAAGGTTTGTTTGAGATTGTCACGTTCAGTTGTGAGTTCTTCATGTTTTTTCTCGATAGTACGCAGTGTGTTTACACTATGAGCAATCAGTTTTGCAATCATTTCGAGAAAGCGGGCTTTTTCTCCAAGAAATTCAGCATTATCTGGCTGTACAGTAAGCACACCAACAACCTGGCTTTCGTCAGCCATTATTGGAGAACCGATAAAGGGTAACTCCATATCATATATATCAAGGCGACTGGCAAAACGTGGCTCGTCAGATAATTTATCCACAACCAGAGTCATTTCAGCATCTAAGATAGTACCGACTAAACCTTCACCTGCTTTATATTTTATTGAGGTATCTATATTTTCTGCATGGACTTCGCAGACGCTAAGACTATCGTTTGTCATATCGCGTAAGGTGACCATGCCGGAAAGCATATTGGCTTCAGTATGCAGCACTTGAAGAATTTGACGGAGTGTTGCCCTTAACTCTAAAGTGCCATTTAATATTTGGCTAACTTTAAATAAGGTTTCTAATTCAGTTTCGATTAGATAGCAACGATCATTCATGCATCATACTCACTTAAATAATCGTCGTAATTAATCGACTGGGAAAGTAAGAATAAATCTGCAACCATCTTTATAGTTACGGTCTATTTCAATACTACCGTTCATTTGATATACGATTTCTTTTGCCATCACTAAGCCCATACCTGCTTGTGTGCTACCTCTTTTCAACGTTGAATAAAACGGTTCAAAGACTTTAGCGTGCTGATTAAGGGGAATGCCTGGCCCTGTATCTTCGAGATATACAACAACTTTGTCGTTGGATGTATGGGTCTTAATTCGAATACATCGTTCAATAGCATTACTGTGATTTATTGCATTAATGGCGTTATCAATCAATTGCTTAAATAACATTCTTAATTTGTTTTCAGCACCTATAATCTTTGGTAAAACGGCTGAAGGCGCCCATTCAATAACAATACTATTGGCTAAAAATTTCGAATTATTAAGTGACAATATTTCATGAAGAATCTGGTTTAAATTAACCGGTATAACGGCTGCTGTAACAATTTCAGGAACACAGTTATCTAACGTTTTAACGGTGTTGAGGCAGCTTGTTTCCAGCTGTTTCAGTAAATCAAGTAAGTGACCATGTTCATTTTTTTGTTGCATTAAATTAATGGCCGCTTGAATTTGATTAAGCGGTTGTCTGACTTGATGAATCGTGCCCAGTAACGTTTCTCGAATGCTGCGGATTTGTTCTTCTTCAGATAACATTATTTTGAGTGAATTCAGATGAATTTTTTCTTGTTGCTGTTTATGATTCGTTATATTCGAAATACTTAATAACAAGTAATGTTGACGGGTATCTTCAAAAAAGTTGCTTGCGGTAATAGCCTGTTCCTGAAAAATTTTACTGGAACATGAAAACCACTGCGGAGCATGGTTGAGTCGGCCGTCTATTCTGACCTCATAGTTATTAATGCCTTCAGGATGTTTTGCTAAATAGCTATGAATATTCCCAAAATCTTGTGTCAGTAAATCAATAAACAGGTTGGCTGGTTCTTGATTGTCGAGATCACTTACCAAAGATTTGTACTGTAAGTTGTCCATTACAACGCGGTTATTTTCGTCTATAACAACCATCGCCACGGATGAGGCATTGATCACCGATTCGATCAGATGCTTTTGATTTTCCAGCTTTTTCTTGGCTTGATAGTGCTCTGTAATGTTGTGATGAATGCCCAAATAGTGAGATATGTTCTTTTCTGAATCTAACATAGGAGCAACTGTCAGATCAGCGATATAGGGTTCACCATTTTTTTGTTTATTTAACAGCTGGCCATGCCAGATTTTTTTCCGGCTAATGGTATGCCATAAATCATAATAAATATGTCTGGGTGTTTTTTTATAGGATAAAGCCGACTGGTTTTTGCCTATGAGCTCATCAGCCAGATAACCGGTTGCTTCACTGAATGCTTGATTAACGTATTGAATATTGGCTTTTTTGTCGGTAATGGATATGGCAACAGGTGCTTGTTCAACGGCTTCAACAAAAAACCAGGCTGGCAATAGTTTTTTTTGTTTATTGCTGATTTTCGTGATGATATTGCCTTGGCTGGCACTCAACAGGCCCGGTTCAAGATCGTTGATGATCTTTTCAATTTCACTTTGAATTTCCAGATATTTCAGCGAGGTTTTTTCCATAGCTTGCCATTACCTTGTATGCACTGAATTTAAACGAAGAGACTGTCGTTTGAGTCAATTTTAAGAACAACACCTTTGCTATAGCTGTTGCATTGCAATTTCAACGCCACAATTTGTGCGGTTATATCAAATCATCTAGCAATCCTTATTTATCCTCTCTTAAAACAAACCATGGTCTTATTCCACGCGAATAATAATTGTCGTGTTTGCTACAAAAAAACCTAATGATCAGTAATTTATGTGCTTATTACGACATGAATATGCACAAAAAATGGATGTGGAACGCACAAAATTAGTACGGTGTAGCGAGAAGCATGATTTGGCATGGTTGATGCTGAGTTCCAGAAAAACAGCAATCAGGATTGGTCACTGTGACTGAATATTTATTACTTATCTTTGGGACGGCATTAGTTAACAACGTAGTGTTGGTTAAATTCCTGGGTTTATGTCCATTTATGGGGGTATCAAACAAGCTTGATACGGCCTTGGGGATGGGAATGGCAACAACTTTTGTTCTGACTCTGGCTGCAGCAGCCAGTTGGTTACTCGAGCACTTGGTCTTAATACCGTTGGATATTGGCTTTCTCAGAATTATCGGATTTATTTTGGTGATTGCTGCTGTTGTGCAATTTACTGAAATGGTGATTCATAAAACCAGCCCGGTGCTTTATCAGGTTTTGGGTATTTTTTTGCCATTAATTACCACCAATTGTGCAGTATTGGGGGTTGCTTTACTCAATGTGCAGCAGCAATACAACTTTACTGAAAGTTTGTTTTTTGGCTTTGGTGCTGCAGCCGGATTTACCTTGGTAATGATTATTTTTGCAGGTCTTCGTGAGCGTCTGGCATTAATGTCGGTTCCCGAAACTTTTGCAGGTACTCCCATCGCATTTATCACGGCAGGGATTTTGTCGTTAGCCTTTATGGGTTTTGCAGGCCTATATAAATAACCGGGAGGCAATAATCATGTATGTATATTCAGCTATTATTAGCCTCACTTCAGTTGGCTTGGCACTGGGGTTTTTGTTGGCTTTTGCCGGACGTTATTTAAAAGTTGAAAGTAGTCCGGTTGTTGATGAACTTGAAGCATTGATGCCAGGTTCACAATGTGGTCAGTGTGGCTATCCTGGTTGTAGACCTGCTGCAGAAGCCGTTGCTTCAGGTAATGCTCCGGTTACTTTGTGTCCGCCGGGGGGGAGTGCTCTAGCGGAACAGTTTGCCAGAATTTTAGGGGTTGAAATTGATTTAAGAGGCATTGCAGAACCAGAGTTATTGGTTGCTAGAGTGAGCGAAGAAACCTGCATTGGCTGTACGCGTTGTTTCAAAGTTTGTCCTACCGATGCAATAGTCGGTGCACCTAAGCAAATACATTCGGTTGTAGCCGACGCCTGCACTGGTTGTAATAAGTGCGTTGATGTTTGCCCAACCGAATGTTTACAAATGCATCCGGTGGAAATTACGTTGAAAAACTGGCGCTGGCACAAACCTGTTGCTAATGACAAGTTAGAGGCCGCTGCATGACAAACTGGTTGAAGCTATTAAGAATTCGCGGCGGTGTCCATATTGAAGAGCGTAAAGATGCCACGTTAGAGCTTCCTATCGTATCGAGTTTTCCGGTTGCCAAAAAGCTCTATATTCCTTTGCAACAACATATTGGAAAAGCAGCAGAGCCGATTGTGAAAGTGGGGGATAGCGTTTTAAAAGGTCAGCTGTTAGCCCATAGCCAAGGCCTGATTTCTGCCCCCGTGCATGCTCCCAGTTCTGGTGTAATTACCGATATCAATTTTTATCCGGCTCCGCATCCTTCAGCTTTACCGATACGGACAATTGTTATTACCACTGATGGCAAAGAACAATGGATTCAACGTGTTCCTGTAGCTGATCCTTTTGCATTAGAACCGGAAGAAATTTCCGCACGAGTAGCTGCGGCAGGAATCGTAGGCTTAGGCGGGGCAACATTTCCATCGGCGGTAAAGTTGAATTTAGGTCGACAGAATAAGATCCATACCTTACTTATCAACGGTGGTGAATGCGAACCTTATCTGACGTGTGATGATCGATTAATGCAGGAACGTGCAGATGCCATCATTGATGGTATTCGATTGATGTTACATGGCATGGAAGCAAACATTGCCAAAATTGGTATTGAAAGTAATAAACCTGAAGCCATCAGGGCAATGACTAAGGCATGTCAGCCGTATGACAAGATTGAGGTCGTAACGGTACCAACACGTTATCCAATGGGGTGGGAAAAACAGTTAATTCGATTTATGACGGGTAAGGAAGTACCTGCTGAATCACGAACTACTGACATTGGTATGGTTATGCATAATGTGGCGACAGCTTATGCAATTCATCGTGCCCTTAGAAAAGCAGAGCCATTGGTGAGTCGTGTCGTTACCATTAGTGGTAACGCAACTAAAAGACCCATGAATATTGAAGTCGCAATCGGGACGTTAATCTCAGACATATTCGATATTTGTTTGACTGACAAAGAAAATACAGTCCGTATCGTCATGGGGGGGCCCATGATGGGGGAGGCATTACCACATAGTGATATCCCTATTGTTAAGGCAACCAGTGGTGTGTTGGCATTAACTCTTGATGAAATTACCGTTGCTGAAGAAGCGCCATGTATTCGGTGTGCACGTTGTATTCAGGCTTGCCCAGTTGGCTTGTTACCAGTGGATATGGCGAATTTGATTCGGTCTAACCAATTAGATTCTGCTGTAAATATAGGTCTTAAGGATTGTATCAGTTGTGGCTCGTGTTCTTATGTGTGCCCATCGCATATCCCATTAGTTCATTATTTCAAGTATGCCTCGGGTGAGTTGGTCTCACGTCAACAATTGCAGCATAAATCTGAACAGACCAAAAAATTAGCTGATGATCGTCGTAAGCGTTTGGAAAAAATAGAGCAGGAAAAAGAAGAGGAGGCCGCTCGTCGGAAAGCTGAAAAAGAAGCTAGAGATCGTGCCAAAGCAGAACAAGAACAAGGTGTTGCAGTATGAAGGTTCAACCGATTATTGGGCCTCATACTGGTGTTAAAAGTCATGTTAGTGACATTATGCTGCAAGTCATTTTTGCACTGATACCGGCTACTTTGTTTGGCCTGTATTTTTTTGGTTGGCCTGCAATCAATTTATTTGTTATCACGCTGGTATCGGCAGTGGTCTTTGAGTTTTTGTGTTTACGGTTAGCCGATAAACCCACGATCACCCTTCGTGATAATTCAGCACTGTTAACTGGCTGGTTGTTGGCGATGACGTTACCGCCATGGGCTCCCTGGTGGATCGGTGTTGTTGGGGCAGGTATTTCGATCATACTCGGCAAGCATGTGTTTGGTGGCTTGGGCCAAAACGTATTTAACCCGGCAATGTTGGCTCGTGTGGCCTTACTTATTTCGTTTCCGGTTGAAATGACAACATGGGCGAATGTAACACCTTTGTTTACCTCCCAAGCCCCCGACTTTATTCAAGGCCTGCAGATCACGTTCATGGGGTTAGGACAGCCCGATGCTTATACTGGTGCAACGGTAATGGGCCATGTCAAAACTGAATTACTGCAAGATCGTTTATTACCCGAAAGTCTCAACGGAATGTATCAGCAACCTCAGGCATGGCTTGGGTTTATGCCGGGCAGCTTGGGTGAAACTTCAGCACTTTTATTAGCTCTTGGTGGTGTCTGGCTGCTATATAAAGGCGTCATTAAGTGGCAGATCCCGTTTGCCGTGTTATCGGCGGTATTTGTATTTGCATCCGTGTTTCACTGGATAGATCCCCAACATTATTTGAGTCCCTGGATACATTTGAGCTCTGGGGCGTTAATCTTGACGGCTTTTTTTATTGCAACGGACTACGTCACATCACCCAACTCGGCAGTAGGACAATTGGTATTTGGTTTTAGCTGTGGCGGCTTGATTTTTATCATCCGCACATGGGGGGGATATCCTGAAGGTGCTGGTTTTGCAGTGTTATTGATGAATGCAATGACGCCATTAATTGATCACTATATTAAACCTCGGATCTATGGCCGGAATCGTAAAGGTCTACCCTTGGAGAGTGAACAATGAGCAAGTTAGCAGAACTTAAATCACGCGTCAGTTATCAAGGTTTGTTATTGGGTGGTTTTGCCTTGTTGGCCAGTGCACTATTGGGTTTTGCTGATTACAACACGCGAGACGAGATTAACTTACGAATGGAAGAAGATCTGCGTGCCTCATTGGCGCAGGTGATTCCTCAAGTGTTTTATGACAACGATTTGCTTGCTGAGACCACTTATATAGATGCAAGAGGTGCCAACCTGGGAAGCGATCAGGTCTTGGTTTATCTTGCACGCAAGAATGGCAAGGTTAACGCCGTGTCTTTTCGATTGGTTGCAGCGGATGGATATTCTGGTGCTATCTCTCTGATCATGGGTATAGACAAGGAAGGCAATGTACTCGGGGTTCGAGTGCTCTCCCATGCTGAAACACCCGGTTTGGGCGATAAGATTGAAGAGAATAAATCGAATTGGATTTTGAGTTTTAATAACCGCTCATTAGACAATCTGACAAAGAAGCAATGGACTGTAAAGAAAGACGGTGGCGAGTTTGATCAATTCAGTGGGGCAACCATCACACCAAGAGCAATTGTTCATGCGGTGTATCGCGGGCTTGAGTTTTTCAAACGTCATCAAGTCGAATTATTAGCATCATAGGGTGAGTCAGAACATGAGTGCACTAGTCGAAACAATCAAAAAAATCAGTAAAGATGGGATTTGGAACAATAATGTTGTTCTGGGTCAGAACCTGGCATTGTGTCCCTTATTAGCCGTGACGGGTACAGCAACAAATGGCCTGGGAATGGGCTTGGCAACACTGGTTGTTCTTGTATGTTCTAATGCTATCGTGTCACTCAATAGGCATATTATTTCTGCTGAAGTAAGAATTCCTATTTTTGTATTGTTAATAGCTACCTTGGTGACATTAGTCGATATGAGCATGAATGCGTGGATGCATGAAATGCATAAAGTATTAGGGCTTTTTATACCGTTAATTGTAACGAACTGTGCCATTTTGGGTCGTGCTGAATCGTATGCTTCTCGTCAACCTATCCATTATTCAATTTGGGATGGTGTAATGATGGGCTTAGGCTTTACCCTGGTTTTAGTTGTCTTGGGCGCGGCACGCGAAATAACATCAGCAGGTACCTTATTTGCCAATGCCACCTTGTTACTTGGTGACAGTTTTGCCTTTCTTGAACTCAAGTTAATTCCAGACTATCAAGGTTTTCTATTGATGGCATTACCTCCGGGCGGTTTTATCATGCTTGGCTTTATCATCGCGGCTAAACGTATTCTCGATAGAAAATGGGCTATAAAACGCGCTCTATTAGCACCAGTTGTATAGGAGTAACGTATGAACGTTGGTGTATGTTATGCCGAAGCAGAGCGTCAATTATGGATGAGATTAGAAGTACCAGATGGGAGTAATGTTGAAAAAGTAATCGAACTATCGGGGATTTTGAAGCAGTATCCGGAGATCGATCTCAGCAATCAGAAAGTGGGTATTTTTGGAAAAATCGCTAAACTTGATGCTGAGGTTAAAGAGGGTGATAGAGTAGAAATATATCGTCAAATAACAGCAGATCCCAAACTGGTTAAACGCCGGGATACAACAGCCTAAGTTTCACCGACATCCATATCATTCAGAGTTTTATCATATCCCCATCGCCTGAAATAATGTGTTTCTTAATAAAGCTATGAATGCTGGAATAAGGCCAATCAACCGCCTTATCGACATAACCATGTTTCACCGGATTGAAATGAATGTAATCAACATGTCTTTGATAATCCAAATCATCACGGATTAAATGTTCCCAATACCGGCGTTGCCAGATGCCGCGTTCAGATTTTTGTTTTCGTGAGTTATTGATTCGTTCGGTAGAGGGAAGACCGCGAGAAAAATTCGATTTAATCAATCGCCAGCGCGTAGCAAAATCCGCATCATTTACAGGTAAAGTCCAGATAGTATGAAGATGATCAGGCAACACTACGATCGCATCAATATCAAAAGGGTGGGCGAGTTTAACTTTGCGAAATGCGGTTTTTAAAAGATCGATATGAGCAGTCAGCATGATTTATTTCGTTCCAGCAGATTGACCGTGAAGAAATAAGACCCACCGGCAACAAAAGTCCGTCGATATTGCATCAATCACCATCCATGTGATTATAAAAATAAATAAATGTAGGGTAGAGCTTGCGAAACCCAACAAATCCAGAATGTTATTTCATTAATAAAGGGTTAGGCTTTATTCTTCAATCTTACCTACTATTTCTCATTCTCTAACATATTCATAAAATCTACTGCGTCGTTGAAATCAGATCGCTTTATAAGGGCCAAAACTGCAAAAAATCCTAATGATATCGAAATAATAAAAAATTTTAAATCCAGCAGATTGGTGTCATGGTTTAATAGAAAAAGCATTACTGCTAAAAATGCTGTGACTGTATAAGTCATAACTAAAAGTTCAGATATTATTTTTCTAAACCACGATCTCTTATAAATACCATTCCAAATGTACAATTGTGTTTCTAAGTCAAAATATACGATTTTTTTACTAGATGCCCGAAGGTAAATTAGCTCCATAGGTTCATCCTGGGATAAAAGATACTTTATCTCTTCAACAGAATAATTATTATTAGTAAGTGCTCGAAATCCTTTCTCAATAATAAATCTATGTGTATTTGGATTATTTAAATCATCTAAATAGTTTTTAGTGAATTCATAGTCATCTCTGTGTTTTGAGGTTCGTGATAACGTGATTTCATTAACTATTTTGAAAATGCCGAATATCCCAGCAATCGCCACAATGATTGTTAAAAAATTATCCATAATTGATTAATAGTCCAATATCAAACGAACAGTAATAATTCACTTGCTCGAAACTTAACGAATGGCGAATGTTGGGTTTCATTCTTCAACCCAACTTACGGGATTACTGTTTGATTTAGTTTCATATAGTGAAGCCTTACATTTCGATATGACTATTTTTAGGGTTTGGCCAATTCTCTGAAATGAGTGTGTACACTCTCTCAATCCACTCATCGTCTTTAGCTGCAATTTCACCTACGTATCCATTCCCTGCACATAGTGTTTCGATTCTAAAAGCCAGATCATTTGTATTTAGGTTACCAACTTCATCGGATAGATATAACTCTCCGGATTTTGTAACTCTTAGTTGCCGATGTTGAGAGTCATCCTTACTAGCTAAAAGTCTGGCAAGATTATTTTTATTGAATTCCTCAGGGTTATTTAAATCTATTTTCATGCCTTCTACATCTGAAGTTTCAGATTTTATGAGATCTGAAAATCTTGAGTACCTTGTCTGATATAAAAGTCGGATAGTTCCAATATGACCATTGTTATTTTTGGCTATGATGATTTCTGCATTAGCATTATCCATAAAATCATAATCTTCGTAGACTTCTCCTCTGTATATAAAACCAATTATGTCAGCACAGTTTGTTAGGTTTTCGAATTCGGAAAGGTCATTCAAGTGAGGACGCTTATTTGGTCTGTTTTCTACTGATCTAGGTAGAGATACAGTTAAAATTATTGGCAATTGCACCTCCATAGCTAGGTGCTTAAGCTTATGTGCATACTCAGAATATGAAAGGTCCGTGTTCAGAGATTTTTCTCGGTAGGCCAAGTCTTGTAATGAATCAATTATTACCGCTTTGAGGTTGTGCTTTTGCTTGAAATTTATCAACTTAAGACGAAGCTCATCTACAGAGGATAATATGCTTTCATCTATAAATAGTGGAGCTTCATTAAGTAGTGCAATTACTGATGTCAATCTAGGCCAGTCATCATCCTTTAGATTTCCTCTAAGTAGATCATTACTATCAATACTTCCAACTAGAGACATCAATCTCCTTGTCGTATGTTCTACAGGTGTGTTCATCGAAAAATAAGCTACGGCTTCCTTTTCATGAATAGCTATATTCGCAGCAAAATTCAGAGAAAGGGCAGTTTTACCCATTGCAGGCCTAGATGCCAATACGATTAACTCTGCGGGGTGTAAGCCGTCAATAACATAATCTAGATCCGAAATCCCTGTTGATAGGCCGCTACACTTTTCCGAGTCTACTTTTTCAAAAACTGTATCAATACGATCAATTTCTCTTGATAGAACATCCCTTATGCTCAGTAAGCCAGCTCCTTCTCCAACTCTTTTTTTGAATTTTTTTATTTCTGCAATGGTTTTCTTTATTCCTTCAATAACATTAAGGCAAGCTTCATCCTCGTTGTTCCATTTTGTTATTGGGAGGCCATCTGTCGGAAGACCCTGAATCTTCGCAAAGGTTGTTTCATGCCAATCACAAGGTCTTAATATTATTGGCAGAACCACAGATAGATTTGAATCATGTCTTTCTAAGGCTATGGATAATTCTTTTTCATAACAATAATTTGAACCAATAAAGTCTGAACTAACCAGTAAAAGTACTAGATCAGCAGTCCTTATTTTATCGTCAATTTCTCTTTGCCAATCTTTTCCGGGCACAATTGCTCTATCGTTCCACTCATCAATTAGCTTTTGCCTTTTCAGCGTTGCTAAGTGATTAAGAAGCTTATTTTTGAGCTCCTCGTCTTTATGAGAGTAACTACAAAAAACAGAGACAGCGTATTCATCCATAAGCAATCCTTGGCGAATAAAAAAGCCGACATAAAGTCGGCTTTCTAATCAAACAATCAATCCCATTTCAAACCGCCACCGGTTTGATATTCGGTGACCTTGGTTTCGAAGAAGTTTTTCTCCTTCCGCATGTTGGCTTGTTCATCCAACCAGGGCAGGGTGGCTTCTGCGCCGGGGAAAGGTTCTTCAAAGCCGAGTTGTTTGGCACGGCGGTTGGCGGTGTAGCGGAATTGGCCGTGGTGGGCTTCTTTTGAGTAACCCAAAATCGGGTCACGCAGAATGTAGCCTGCGTAGGTTGCTTCTGCTGCATCGGCTTCTTCAAACATGGTCTGGATTTTCTTTGGATCCAGTTTGACGTTTTCTTCTTTGATGATTTGTCTGCACACACGAATACCAAACGAGGCGTGCATGACTTCATCACGCATGATGTATTGCAGCTGTTCGCCAGTACCTTTCATGAGGCCGCGACGTTGCAATGCAAAGATCGGTGAGAAGCCGTTGTAGAACCAGCTGCCTTCGAAAATGCCAGCGAAGAACGCGTAAGACATGACGAAGTTTTCCAGTTCGTCTTTATCACGCAGATCGATATCACTACGCATAACTGTACTAAGACGGTCATTGGCGAGTTTGATCTTTTGGTAAATCTCCGGCACTACGCGATAGCGGTTGTAGATTTCACCTTGGTCCAGGCCGATGGTTTCGATGCAGTGCTGGTAGGTCCAGGTATGCAGCGCTTCTTCATAAACCTGACGGGCTTGGTAAATCTGCAGTTCCGGTGCGGTCATTTTTTCCATAACCGCCAGACCGATATTACGCATCGCAAGAATATCGGAGGTGGTCAGGTATGACAGTACGTTTTCATAAACATGACGTTCTTCTAACGTCAGTTTATGACGGTAGTCGTGAACGTCCTGCGCCATGTTGATATCAAGTGGCGTCCAGTGGTTTTTGTTGGCATTTAAGAAGTAGTTCCACGCCCACGGGTATTTGAACGGGGCAAGCTGATTGATATCAGCTTGTCCATTCACTACACGTTTGTCATCAGCATTAACGGCTTTTGCGTTTAATGGCGGCAATTCACTGACACTGGCTTTGGTTGGCTCAGGCGTGTCGAGTTCATTGGCGGCTTGTTGTGACGGCGGCAACAGTGCGTTGTCAACAACATCGGTTGCCGGTTTTTCGGCAAGTGGATCGTCCCAGTTAAACATTATTGGCAAGCCTCGCAGTCTGGTTCCAAGATTGAACAGGCTTTCGGTGCGTCCATACCTTCACCTGAAATAAAGTCATCTTCTTGTTTGGCAACCGGCTTTAACACAGGTGGTGCAGACGGTTTAGCTGTTGTTGCAGTAGTCGGCGCGGTGCTGGTTTTCTCGGCACCGGTTGCGCCCATTGAACGCAGGTAATAAGTAGTTTTCAGACCACGTACCCACGCCAGTTTGTACAGATTGTCCATTTTCTTACCGGATGGTTCAGCCATGTACAGGTTTAAGCTTTGAGCCTGATCCAGCCATTTTTGACGACGTGATGCAGCTTCAATCAACCAGCGTGCATCCATTTCAAAAGCGGTGGTGTACAACGCTTTCAGTTCAGCTGGAACACGGTCAATCGACAGCAGGCTGCCATCATAGTATTTGAGGTCATTGATCATGACATCAT
Source organism: Methylophaga sp. (assembly GCF_030651745.1). The sequence goes on along the minus strand of NZ_JAUSCC010000140.1, from coordinate 5,078 downwards.
CCCACAAACCGCGTGCTTTCAAATCTTCAACCATGTACGGGTTGATAACAGTGAATTCGCCAGACAGGTTCGATTTAACAAACAGGTTTTGGTAAGTCGGTTCAATCGACTGGCTGACACCACAGATATTCGAGATAGTGGCAGTCGGGGCAATCGCCATAGTGTTTGAGTTACGCATGCCTTGACGTTTGACTTTGTCACGCAGCGCATCCCAATCCATGGTTTTGCTTTCGTCTTGTTGCAGATACTCGCCACGCGCTTCTTTAAGGATCTTGATGGAATCAATCGGCAGAATGCCTTTGCTCCACAAGCTGCCTTCGTAAGATTTGTATTTGCCACGTTCTGCAGCCAAATCAGAAGACGCATCGATGGCGTAGTAGCTGACTGCTTCCATTGATTCATCAGCGAATTTCACGGCTTCTTCGGTGCTGTAAGGAATACGCAGTTTATATAACGCATCCTGGAAGCCCATGATGCCCAGACCAACAGGGCGGTGCAGCAGGTTGGAATGACGAGCTTGCGGCACACTGTAATAGTTGTATTCGATAACGTTATCCAGCATACGCATCGCGGTTTTTACCGTGCGGTTAAGCTTTTCTTTGTCCAGTTTGCCGCTGGCATCAATATGTTGAACCATATTGACCGAACCGAGGTTACACACCGCGATTTCTTGATCAGATGTGTTCAGGGTGATTTCGGTACACAGGTTTGAGCTGTGAACGACACCAACATGTTGTTGCGGGCTACGCAGGTTACAAGGATCTTTGAACGTGATCCAAGGGTGGCCGGTTTCAAACAACATGCCGAGCATTTTGCGCCACAGGTCGGTGGCAGGCATGGTTTTGAAGTTACGGATTTCACCGCGAGCGGCTTTGGCTTCGTATTCAGCGTAAGCTTTTTCAAAACCCAGACCGGTCAGATCATGCAGATCTGGCACTTCTTCTGGTGAAAACAATGTCCATGGACCTTCTTCAGCCACACGTTTCATGAACAAATCAGGGATCCAGTTGGCAGTGTTCATATCGTGGGTACGACGACGATCATCACCAGTGTTTTTACGCAGATCCAGGAATTCTTCAACGTCGATGTGCCAGGTTTCAAGATACGCACAAACCGCACCTTTACGTTTACCACCTTGGTTAACCGCAACAGCAGTGTCGTTAGCGACTTTCAGGAACGGTACAACACCTTGTGATTTACCGTTGGTGCCTTTGATATGAGCACCCAGGCCACGCACACGGGTCCAGTCATTACCCAGACCACCGGCATATTTAGACAGCAGGGCGTTATCACGCATAGCACTGTAAATACCGCTCAGATCATCAGGCACGGTTGTCAGGTAGCAAGACGATAATTGTGGACGCAAGGTACCGGCATTAAATAATGTTGGAGTTGAGCTCATGAAGTCGAAAGATGACAACAGGTTGTAGAACTCAATGGCGCGGGCTTCACGATCGATTTCGTTGATAGCCAGACCCATTGCGACACGCATATAAAAGGCTTGTGGCAATTCAAAACGGGTGCCGTCAAAGTGAATGAAATAACGGTCATACAACGTTTGCAGGCCGAGGTAAGTAAAGCTGAAATCGTTTTCCGGTTTCAAAGCGTTACCCAGGCGTTCCAGATCATATAAACCCAGTTCTGAGTCGATCAGTTCGTTTTCAATGGCAGTGCGAACGTAGGTTTTGAAATAGTCTTTGTATTGATCAGCCATTTCACCTTGTGAGGCTTGGCGAGGTGTTTTGTAAACAAAACTCAATGCTTCACGACGGATGCTGTCCATCAGCAGGCGAGCAGCCAGGGTGCTGTAGGCAGGATCTTTTTCGATAAACGTACGGGCTGACATGATCAGCGCTTTTTCGACGTCTTTTTCAGACACACCATCAAAGATATTACGTTGGGTATCACGCAGGATGGCAGCGTTATCCACTTGAGCAAGGCCTTCACAGGCTTCATCAATCAGGTTGCGCAGACGTTCGATATCTAATGGCTGGCGAGTGCCATCAGCTAACGTAACGTGCAGTGTAGATTCGTTGGCAGGTTGCGGGTGCTTGCGTTCTTCTTCAGCACGTTTTTGTGATTGTTGTTCACGGTAAACCACATACGAGCGGGCGACTTTGTATTCACCAGCACGCATCAAAGCGAGTTCAACCTGATCCTGAATATCTTCGATATGCACGGTGCCACCATCGTCTAACCGACGCAGCAGATTTTCACTGACTTGGCTGGTAAGTTCGGCAACCGTTTCGTGAATACGTCGGCTATCTTTTGCTGCTTGACCTTCGACAGCTAAGAAAGCTTTGGTCAAAGCAACAGCAATTTTGCTGCTATTAAACTCGGTGACTTTGCCGTTACGACGAATAACTTTGTAGCCGGTTTCAGAGGAGGGTTGGGTGTAGTTTTCTGCTTCGCTCGCCATAGTGATTTTCCCTGCATTGTGTGGTAAGACTTAAAAAACGGTAAACCACAACAAATTGTGGTCACAACGTGATTGAACCACAAGATAATGTGTTTTTGAAGTCTTAGCAAGGGGATAAGTTGCACATAAATTGTGCATTAGATGTGGATAACTTTAGGGTGATCGGGCGGTAACTGAGATGTCATGCGCGATCACCGAAAGTGATCCAATTTGGTGATGAAATAAATTATTTTTTTATTGTGGCGGGTATATGAGAACAACTTGTGGTCATTCTCCTCAACGAGCCGGAAAGTACCGACTCGTTGGGAGATGAAAATACCAAAAGTTAGAGGGTTTCGCTCGTTGAGACGGCAGAATTTTCCAATAATTCTTTAACCAAATCGATATCATCTTGATCGTCTGTTTGCACAACGACCGTCCAACGATGTTCCTGACTGGTTTCAATGGTTTTGGTTATCAGCGGATCATGGTCCGGACGGATTGAAATCAAACCCGCCAGCATCATGCCGAAAATCAAACCGAAAAAGATAAATACAATGTAAGTAAACATCGGGCTGGACTGGGTCATTTCAGGGCCACTGGTCACTAAAATCGTCGCTATCAAAATACCGGCAATCATCCCAATCAAACCCAGCCAACCATGTGATTTAACGATGGTTTTGGCAATGCCATGACTCTCGGGTTCAATTTTTTTACTGATATTGCTGTCATCAGGTCTAACAATATTAATGATGCCGGGGGCAATACCATTATCGATGAGTTTTTGTTTGGCCGCTTTAGCCGCTGCTTCATTGTTATAGACGGCAGCTACACGACCAGTATGTTTTTCATCTTGAATTTCTACTTCCATATTCCTTCCTCCTGAGATACATAAACATTATTCATTCGGTGAACTTGATTCAGGTTAGCAGTGTTATCAGCGAATAACGTTTCAAAATCGATAATAAAAGACGTTGTTCATAACAATGTCTTATATAACCATGACAACTGTCAGGATAAACAATTCATTACTCGGCTTGCTTAACCTATGTTTAAGTGCAGTTTATTGGTGTAACTGAAAAAAAGTTGATCCCAGTCAATTATGTGTCGCACTTCTTATGATATTTTGAGTCTGAAATTTGAATGTAAACGTAGCTTAAGCTGTGCGTGTTATCAGATCTGTCTGCAGCATTATTAAACTGGAGTCACCATGGAACTCGATCCGCTCTTACTATCACGAATTCAGTTTGCGTTCGTGGTGTGTTTTCATGCCATCTTTCCTGTCTTTACCATTGGTCTGGCGAGCTTCATTGCTGTATTAGAAGCCTTGTCATTAAAGACCGGCAATCCGTTGTGGCAGCGGCTTTCAAAGTTCTGGATCCAGGTGTTTGCCGTCGTGTTTGGTATGGGTGTGGTGTCGGGCATTGTGATGTCATTCCAGTTCGGCACCAACTGGAGTAATTTTTCCTATTCAACCGCCAACTTCCTCGGACCGGTACTTAGCTACGAAGTTATCACTGCATTCTTTTTAGAAGCCGCATTTCTTGGCGTGTTGTTATTTGGTCGCGATAAAGTCCCACAAGGCGTGCATTTATTTGCCGCGATGATGGTGGCGCTTGGCACCTTTATTTCTTCTTTCTGGATATTGGCCGCCAACTCATTGATGCATACACCGGATGGTCTGGTGCTACGTGATGGCCTTTATTATGTTGTTTCATGGCGCGATGCGATTTTCAATCCTTCATTTGGTTATCGCTTCCTGCACATGGCCGTTGCCTCATTTTTAACCGCTTCCTTTGTAGTGGCCGGCGTTACGGCCTGGTTTGTCATGCAAAAACGCGAGTTGGAAGCGAATAAAAAAGCATTGTCTATTTCATTATGGTTGATTTTGATTCTGGCTCCGACCCAAGTGGTGATCGGTGATTTTCATGGATTGAATACACTCAAACATCAGCCGATGAAAGTGGCGGCGATGGAAGGCAACTGGGAAACCGGAACCGGTGTGCCATTGTTGCTGTTTGCCTTACCTGATCAAGAGAATCAGCAGAATCTTTTTGAAATCAAAATCCCTAAACTGGCGAGCTTTATCTTGACCCATGAATGGGACGGTGAAGTACCAGGACTAAATGAAGTTGCTCCGGAAATGCAGCCCCCTGTGTTTATTGTGTTCTGGGCTTTCCGGGTGATGGTGGCAATGGGATTATTGATGGTGTTATTCGGGTTGGCAGGGCTGTGGTTGCGTAGAGGTGATCGCTATCTTGAAAACAAACCCTTCCTCAATGGTTTACGGCTGATGAGTCTGTCACCGTTTATTGCTGTGTTATCTGGTTGGATTGTGACAGAAACTGGCAGGGCACCCTGGTTAATCTATGAGCAGATGACGCATGCACAGGGATTAACCCCATCACTTACCGGTGGCATGGCCTTGTTTACCTTGATTGGTTATGTGCTGGTTTATGCCATGGTGTTCAGTGCTGGGGTGTTTTATTTGATGAGCGTGTTCCGTGGCGGACTGGAAACAGCCAATGCTGAACAAACTGATTCTGATGTTGAAAAAGCCCAACGGCCGATATCCGCAGCCAATGCCAATTTAGACGGAGGTCTATGATGGAACAGCCATTTGATTTAGTGATTATCTGGGCCGGCATTATTGGCTTTTCGGTGATGATGTATGTGTTGA
>NZ_JAUSCC010000127.1 GCF_030651745.1 Methylophaga sp. | reverse complement strand
CCACTGGCCTGTTTTGTATTATGACTGCCTATTCCCACAGAGGCGTATGGAGTTGGATCCTGGTTTTTCCCTTGTCGGGTAATAATATGAATAACACCCCCGATAGCTTCCGATCCATATAAACCTGAGCGAGGTCCGCGTACGATTTCTATACGTTCAATTTGATTTACTGGGAAGTCTTGAAAGGCTGCTGTTCCTGATGTTGCAGAATGCCATTTCACCCCGTCCACCAGCACTAAAACATGTCCTGCATTGGTGCCACGAAGATAAATACTGCTGGCTTTACCTAGCCCTCCGCTATTGGTCATATCAATGCCAGGAAACCGTGACAGCAAGGTTGGTAAATCATTGATTTGCAATCGATCAATATCCGCACGGGTAATAACAGTATTGGGTGCCAACGCATTTTCGGTGGGCATACGGTTTGCCGTAATGGTTATTGCATCAAGAGATTCCTGTTCAGCCAGAGCTGCCACAGAGAAGGTGGAAGTAGCCAGTGCAGCCAAAGTCAGCCGTGCACAAACACGCAAAGGCATGGCCTTTGTTGAAGATTTCATATTGTCTCCTAGGGATACGCTCACCCGCGATCCGGATTAATAAAGTCACACAACGCGATTCGGTTGTGATTAACTTCAGGCCGGTCTCCGGACTCACGTTGTGGCTTGCGCCAGTACATCCGCCTTCCCACGATTAATCGCAGTGGCTGATTGGATGTATTTTCAACGTTTACCGTTGCGGGGGCAGTGTTGGTTTTGCACCAACTTCCCGTTTAACTCTGATGGATATCAAAGCACCTGAAGAGGCGCGCATCTTAAATCTCTCTTGACTTATCGTCAAACCTGATAAGGGCAATAAATGATTTCCAAATTGACAATATAGCTTGCTAATCCTTATTCTGTCGGCAGTTTCAGGTGTCGCGAAAGTGATGAAACGGGAAGTCGGTGCAGCCACACATTGGATAAACCCGACACTGCCCCCGCAACGGTAAATGAGTTTATGCTGAACGTTTAAGCCACTGTCTTAGGGCTTGTTGCTCTTTCACAACCCGCAGGGCTGGGACTATTTTTCCGCCCTACGGCGTTGGAAATGACTTATGTAGAACAACTACATCGCATCATTTCCGCCTTGTTGGACGAAAAAATAGCCTCCAGCAGTGGTGGCTCTGAAAGATCAACAAGCCCTAGTACGGGAAGGTGTTCAGCGGGTGACAACGCCACTCATGAGTCCGGAGACCGGCCTGAAATGTACTTGCCTTGCGGCGAAAAAATGCAATTAACCATGTTGTGCGGGTGGGCACATCGGAGAACTCAATGTCGTTATTATCTCAACGTCAGCAACTGATCGTGGCTGCGCTTCTGGCTTTACTCATGGTGATGACTCGCGGTCATCATTTTGCCGATATCAATGTATTACCCAGCGCTTCCTGGGCGGTATTCATGCTGGCAGGCTTCTATCTGGCTTCTAAACTATGGTTTCCAGCGTTTTTGGCGCTTGCTGTTACGCTCGATTTGATGTCAGTTTACATAGGTGGTGCGAGTAACTTCTGTGTCTCCCCTGCCTACGGCTTTTTATTACCGGCTTACGGCAGCTTATGGCTGGCAGGTCGCTGGCTTCAATCCAAATACCAATTTAACTGGGCCGCTCTGTTTACGCTTGCACTGACAGTGGTGACCGTTACTGCAGTTGCCGGCCTGTTCAGCGGCGGTGGCTTTTACTGGTTCTCCGGTCGTTATACCGACCCGACTCTGGTAGAACATATGTCACGCTTTGTGCAGTCCTATCCAGGCAACCTGAGTAAATTGAGCTTTTACATTGCCGTTGCCGCGGTGATTCATATCAGCTTCCGTTTTGCTAATTTGAGCCAACGCAGCAACCAGCCACATTAATGTCGATGCAGTCGCATACCTGCGCTGCGCTGATAATTGCTGCACCCGCCTCGGGGCAAGGTAAAACCACTATTACCGCCACTTTGGCATGGCATTACCGGCGTCAGGGTAAACAGGTTCGGATATTCAAAGTGGGTCCAGATTTTCTGGACCCAATGATTCTGTCCTACGCCTCGGGTTTTCCGGTTTATCAAATTGATTTATGGATGGTTGGTGAAAACCACACCAGACAGTTGCTTACTGACGCCGCTGTACAGGCAGATATCATTCTGATTGAAGGCGTGATGGGCTTGTTTGATGGTGCGCCATCCACCGCCGATCTGGCAGCCATTTTGGATATTCCGGTCTTAGCCGTAATCGATGCCAGTGCCATGGCACAGACATTTGCTGCGCTGGCGTTTGGCCTGGCCAACTTTCGTCAGGATGTTCATCTGGCAGGCGTTCTGGCGAACCGTGTCGGCAGCAGCAGACATGCTGAAATGCTCACCGCTGATTTGCCTGTCAACCTGCCTTGCCTGGCAACCATGCCTCGTCAAACCGAGAGTCTGCCAAGCCGATATCTGGGTTTGGTTCAGGCAGATGAACTCCATGATTTAAGTCAACGGCTGGATAGCCTGGCCGATAGTCTGGTCACTAATCCTGATTTTGCTTTACCTCAATGCGAGATTCACATCGAGCCAGCTGAGGCTCTGCCATTACTGTTAAAAGGCATTCGGATTGGCGTGGCAAAGGATGCCGCATTTGCTTTTATCTATCAGGCCAATCTGGATTGTTTAACAGCGATGGGCGCTGAATTGGTGTTTTTTTCACCGTTAACTGATTCAACACTGCCTGATGTAGACAGCCTTTATCTACCCGGCGGCTATCCCGAATTACATCTGGAAACGCTCAGCCATAATCTGTCGATGCGTCAGGCGATCTGTGAGCACATTAGCGCTAACAAACCGGTTCTGGCTGAATGTGGCGGCATGCTTTATTTATGTAAATCATTGACCGATAAACATGGTCATCAAGCGGAAATGTGTGGTGTGCTCGATGCCACTGCCAAATTACAAGCCAGGCTGACCGCACTGGCGTTGCAAGAAGTCAGAATCGATGCACACACCCTGCGTGGCCACACTTATCATCATTCGTTATTGGAAAACCAGCCAGCAGCTGCCGCCTATAGTGAGTGTCCAAACAGCAATAAAGTCAGTGAAGCGGTGTTTCAACAACAACGGCTGACCGCCAGCTATATCCATTTTTATTTCCCATCCAGCCCAGCACTTATCGCCCAATGGTTTAAGCCATGAGCCTTGATAAATATCAGTTTAATAAACAGGATCGGGCAGCGGTGTACCGCGCCATTGGTGAAAGACGCGATATGCGGCATTTTATTGCTGATCCTATCGATCCAGATATGTTGCAACGGCTATTTCATGCGGCCTGGCAAGCACCCAGTGTCGGGCTGATGCAACCGTGGCGGATGATTCGTATTACTGATCAAAATCTACGGCACGCCATTTATCAACTGGTTGAACAAGAACGACTGGAAACGGCAAAAGCGTTGGGTGAACGCGAAACTGAATTTTTGCAGCTGAAAGTTGAAGGCATCAAGGACTGTGCCGAAGTGATTGTTATGTCACTGATGGATAAACGTGAATCGCATATTTTTGGCCGTCGTACGCTACCGGAAATGGATCTGGCCTCTGTGTCCTGTGCTATCCAAAATATGTGGCTGGCCGCACGCGCCGAGGGTTTAGGCATGGGCTGGGTATCCTTGTTTGATCCCAAACAATTAGCGGATTTACTGGCGATTCCTGATGGTGCCTGCCCGGTAGCCATTCTCTGCCTGGGCCATGTTGATAAATTTTATCAACAACCAATGCTGGAGCAAGAAAACTGGCGACAACGTCAGCCGTTGCATGAGCTGATATTTGAGAACCGTTGGGACGTCACAACCAAATCATGAGCTTTATTATCATGTTATCTGCGTTAATTCTGGACTGGCTGGTTGGTGAACCAAAACGCCTGCACCCATTGGTGGGCTTTGGTTTGCTTACAAATAAACTGGAATATCGGTTTAACCAGAGCAATCATCCTGTGTTCAGGCAATTTATTTTTGGTCTGCTGGCCATGTTGCTTTGCGTTGTTCCCTTTGCAGTTATTAGCTTTTTTATCAGCCAGATTGCTGTCTGGGGCACGGTATTTTCCATCGTGGTATTAACCTTGTGTCTTGGCCATCGTAGCCTGTTTGATCATGCGCGGCCTATTCTGCAAGCCATGCAGCAAGGTGATATTGAGCAGGCCAAAACCCTCACCAGCCGCATTGTCAGTCGTGATAAAGAGCATATTGATGTCAACAAAGCGACCATTGAATCAGTACTGGAAAATGGTAATGACGCGGTTTTTGGCACACTTTTCTGGTTTGCAATCGCCGGTGCTGCAGGTGCAGTTACCTATCGTTTGGTTAATACTTTGGATGCTATGTGGGGCTATCGGACACCGCGATTTTTCTACTTTGGCAAAGCAGCTGCCCGACTGGATGATGCTCTCAATTATGTTCCAGCCAGACTCACCGCGCTAAGCTATGCATTGCTGGGCAATAGCCGTAAAGCTTTGGCTTGTTGGCGACAGCAAGCCCCTTTATGGGACAGTCCAAATGCCGGACCGGTGATGGCTAGTGGTGCTGGAGCATTGAATGTACAACTTGGTGGGGCTGCCTGCTATCACGGTGAATGGCATCAACGTCCACAGCTTGGCACATCAAATCCGGCTGAAGCGATCGATATTCAACGTGCTTTAAGTTTAGTGTTTAAAAGTGTGCTGTTGTGGCTGACCGTTACAGGCATTATTACGGGAATCATTTATGCTTAATCATGGTGGTCGAATTCATGCCTATGCCAAACAATATGGCATCGCGACCAATGATTGGCTGGATCTCTCTACCGGCATAAATCCGCATGGCTGGCCGGTACCGGAGTTTATTCCGGCAGCACTGTGGGCCAGACTGCCTGAAAATGAAGATGATTTAGTTGCTAAGGCCATGGCTTATTATCAATGCCAGTCTATTCTGCCGGTTGCCGGCTCTCAGGCTGCCATACAGGCATTACCAAGCTTAAGATCTGCTTGTCGCGTCGCTATTGTCTCACCTGCCTATGAAGAGCATCGCCACTGTTGGCAACAGGCGGGCCACGAAGTCGTGGCACTGGAAAGCATTGAACTGGATCAACAGATCGAGCAGTTTGATGTGGTTATTGTCGTTAATCCCAATAATCCGACAGGAGAAACCTTCAGCTCAGACCGTTTATTGGACTGGCATAAGCGCTTGCAAACGCGTGGAGGCTGGTTGATTGTGGATGAGGCATTTATCGATATCACGCCAGATCAGAGCCTGGCACAGTTTCCGGTTCAGCCGGGATTAATCGTTTTACGTTCATTAGGAAAGTTTTTTGGTCTGGCCGGTTTGCGTGTCGGCTTTGTCATCACCCATCCCGAGTTATTATCCCTAATCGCTGAAAAACTCGGACCATGGCCCATTGCTTCAGCATCTCGATGGATTGCCAGTCAGGCGCTGGCCGATAAAAGCTGGCAGCAGCAATCACGCCAGTACCTGCCCCAAAATGCCCAACGCCTGGAAGAACTGCTGCGTACATATCAACTCCCCCCCACCGGTGGCGGTGCTTTATTTCAATGGGTTAAAACGGATAAGGCTTCGCAAATCCATCATCAGTTAGCTGAACAAGGCATCCTGTGCAGGTTATTTGATAAGCCATCCGCTATACGCTTCGGGCTGCCTGCTACTGAAGTCGACTGGTTACGACTGGAAACTGCTCTGCAACAGGTCATGCACTCATGATAGCTAAAACTCTGATGGTGCAAGGTACAACCTCTGATGCCGGCAAAAGCACCTTGGTCACAGCGCTTTGCCGTTGGCTGGTGAATCAGGATTATTCGGTTGTGCCTTTCAAACCGCAAAATATGGCCTTGAACAGTGCGGTCACGGCTGATGGTGGGGAGATTGGCCGTGCTCAGGCGGTACAGGCACAAGCCTGTCATCTGCCGCCACATATTGATATGAATCCGGTATTACTGAAACCCAACAGTGATACCGGCGCGCAGGTGATTATCCATGGCAAGGCTATCGCTAATATGGATGCGCGGTTTTATCACGACTATAAACAAACCGCGATGGCCGCGGTGCTGGAATCACATACTCGTCTGTCAAAACAATATGATGTGGTCATAGTGGAAGGTGCCGGTTCTCCGGCTGAGATCAATCTGCGGGATCGCGATATTGCTAATATGGGCTTTGCTGAAGCGGTGGATTGTCCGGTGATTTTGGTCGCCGATATCGATCGCGGTGGTGTATTTGCCCATTTGGTCGGCACGTTAGATCTGCTCTCAGCCTCTGAGCAGCAACGGGTTAAAGGCTTTGTAATTAACCGCTTTCGCGGTGATATCAGCCTGTTGCAGTCTGGTCTCGACTGGCTGGAGCAACGCACCGGTAAACCGGTATTGGGCGTTTTACCCTATCTGCATGGCCTGCATCTGGAGGCCGAGGATGCGATTAATACTACACAGGTGAAAAAAGCTGAAAATGTTTTAAACGTTATCGTGCCTGTGCTGCCACGTATCAGTAACCATACCGATCTGGATCCGTTGCGGTTGCACCCCCAAGTGAATTTGCAGTTTATTGGCCCGGATTCGCCAATTCCGCCGGCCGATCTGATTATTCTGCCGGGTAGCAAACATGTCAGTGCTGATCTGCTTTGGCTGGAAAAACAAGGCTGGCCAGAAGCAATTGCAAAACACCTGCGTTATGGCGGCAAGCTACTCGGTATCTGTGGCGGTTTTCAAATGCTGGGGCAACAGATTGACGATCCGCATGGCGTTGAAAGTGCGCCCGGCAGCTCGAAACAAGGATTGGGGTTACTGGATATGCACACTACCCTGCACTCTGAAAAACAACTGCGGCAGAATCAGGGGCAACTGCTATTAAATAATGCGCCCATCAGTGGCTATGAAATTCACGCAGGTGTCAGTGAAGGCAAAGCCTTATTGCGTCCGCTGCTACAGTTGTCACATGGCCTGGATGGGGCGATAAGTGACGACGGGCAGATTATCGGCACCTATCTGCACGGCTTGTTTGAACAACCACAGAGCTGCAATGCCTTGTTGCAATGGGCTGGGCTAAATCATGTCAGCAGCCCGGATTATCATGCCCAGCGTGAAGCAGATATCGAACGGCTGGCAGCAATGGTTGAACAACATATGGATACAACTGAGTTATTGAATATTTTAAAGGCAGACCATGGCTAAAACCCTGATCCTTGGCGGTGTAAAATCCGGAAAAAGCCGGTTGGCCGAACAACGTGCCATTCAAAGCGAATTAGCTGTTTGCTACATAGCCACGGCGCGCGCTGAGGACAAAGAAATGCAGCAACGCATCGCGGTTCACCAACAGCAGCGCCCTGCTCACTGGACCACTGTTGAAGTACCGCTGCATCTGGCCGCTGTCCTACAACAACAGGATGACGAGAATAAATGCATTTTGGTGGATTGTCTGACCTTATGGCTGACTAATTTGCTGCTCGCTGATGACGAAAGTTTATTAACTACTGAAATCCAAAAATTACTTGAAACTCTGCCAACTCTGCAGGCTGACATCATTCTGGTGAGTAATGAAACCAGTATGGGCATTGTGCCGATGGGCGAATTGACCCGCCGTTTTTGTGATGAAGCTGGCCGCCTGCATCAACAGCTCGCTGTGCTGATGGATAATGTCATCCTTACCGTGGCAGGTTTGCCGCACGCTTTGAAAGGAAACTGAATGATCGACTTCACCCAATGGTTAACATTACCTGCCAAAACGATTGACCAAAATGCTGCAGATGCAGCGTTAACTCGCCAAAGCCAGCTGACCAAACCGGCGGGCTCATTAGGTCAACTTGAACATTTGGCTGTGCAGCTTGCAGCCATGCAAGGCACGCCACCACAAGCCGATCATGTACATATCACCGTTTATGCCGCTGATCATGGTGTGATGGCAGAAAATATTTCGGCCTATCCACAATCGGTAACGTCCGCGATGATTCGTAACTTTGCCTCCGGTGGCGCAGCTATCAGCGTATTGGCCAAGCAGTTAACAGCGTCACTTGATGTGATCAATGTCGGCACTGTTACCGAGTTGGAAGCAATCAAAGGCGTGCAGGATCAACGCATTGCCAATGGCACGGCCAATTTTCATCAGCAAGCTGCAATGAGTGAGGCCGAATGCGAACAAGCCTTGCTTATTGGCCAACATAATGTGGAATGCTGTCTGCAGAACGGCACGCAGCTTTATATCGCCGGTGATATGGGCATTGGTAATACCACGGCAGCCAGTGCTATGGCCTGTGCATTATTGAATCTACCCGCAGAACAATTAGCCGGCCCCGGAACAGGTTTAAATGCTGAAGGTGTTTCACATAAAGCCAAAATCATCAGCGAAGCCTTGTTATTACATAAAGACCATTTGGATTCGCCCTTAAGCATATTGCGTTATCTGGGCGGTTTTGAAATTGCTGCAATGGTGGGCAGCTATCTGCACTGTGCCAAATTAGGTTTGCCGGTGATTATTGATGGATTTATCAGTAGCGTCGCCGCTTTATGTGCAGAACGGATTTGTCCGGGAAGCCAGGCGTGGTTTCTGTTCAGTCATCATAGCGCCGAACCAGGCCATGGCGTAGTCTTAAAAGCACTTGAAGCACAACCCTTGCTGAACTTTCAAATGCGGCTTGGCGAGGCCAGTGGCGCAGCGGTGGTGGTGCCGTTATTAAGAATGGCCTGTGCTCTGCACAATCAAATGGCCACTTTTGAAGAAGCCGCGATTGCCGGAGCGATCAGCTGATGTGGACACCGCTGCTGATAGCCATTCAGTTTCTGACTATTGTGCCGGTCAGATTGCAGGATACATTTTCAGAGCAAGATATTGGACGCTCACTACTATTTTATCCAGTGGTTGGCTTGCTGATCGGTATTGTTTTAAGCATTTTGGCATGGAGCCTTAGCTCTCAATCGCCTATGGTCACTGCCATTCTGGTATTAGCAGTCTGGGTAACCATCACTGGAGCCTTACACCTAGATGGCTTGGCTGACAGTGCTGATGCCTGGCTGGGCGGCATTGGTAATAAATCCAGAACCTTAAGCATTATGAAAGATCCGGCAGCAGGCCCGATTGCCGTTGCCACCCTTGTGTTGGTGTTGCTGCTGAAATTTGTCATGTTGACTGTTTTACTCACGCAGCAGAACTGGGCGGCATTAATCTGGTCTGTGATACTGGCTCGCACAGCTCTGCCATTATTGTTTTTGACTACTGATTATGTGCGCCCGCAGGGTCTTGGCAGTATTCTCAAACAACAACAGTCGGCAACGTATACCCGAAGGCTATTACTGGCAGTGAGCCTGATAGCATTCTTTAGCATTGGCTTATACGCCCTGCTGTTTGCCTTGGCCGTGTTTTTACTGCTGCGTTATATGATGGAGCGACGTTTAAACGGTTTTACCGGCGATACCGCAGGTGCAATGGTTGAACTGCTGGAAACCGTCTTGCTGATATTTTTTGTTTTATTTTAGGAAAGTTATGACTGATTCAGAGAAAAGCCAACGCCATAAAGATCGCATGCAGCGCCATAAAGAAGTCGTCGATCAGAAAATTCAGAAAGCCACCAGAGATAAAGGCCTGTTGTTGTGTATAACTGGTAACGGCAAAGGCAAAAGCTCATCCGGTTTTGGCATGATTGCCCGGGCATTAGGCCATGATATGAAGACTGGCATTGTGCAATTTATCAAAGGTGCAATGAGTACCGGTGAAGAAGCCTTTTATCGTCGCTTTCCAGAGCAGGTTAGTTATCACGTAGTCGGTGATGGTTTTACCTGGGACACCCAGAATCTGGAGCAGGACAAAGCCTCTGCTGAAGCCGGCTGGGAGATCGTGAAAACCATGTTACAGGACGATAGTATTAACGTAATTCTGCTGGATGAACTGAATATTGTCCTGAAAATGAAATATCTCGATGCCGACAAAGTGCTGGCCGATATCGCTGCACGTCCCGCGATGCAGCACGTCATTATCACCGGTCGCGGCGCACCCGATAGCGTGATCGAAGCCTCAGATACCGTCAGCCGGATTGACGATGTTAAACATGCGTTTCGCGATGGTATTCGCGCTCAGAAAGGTATTGAACTCTGAAGCATTTACAGTGGTTTTGGCGTGGATTTTGCTGTGTCATCAAACGGTAAAGTTACTCACAATTTCTGTGGATAACTCTGTGTTTAACTTTGGAGTTAGTCGCTAAGCTGTTCATATTTAAGGACTCTGCTCAAAATGGTTAAAAAACAATCAGATCGTTTTATTCGTTAAATTTCAACGAGTTACCAATAGAGCAAACAGAATCAGTTAGTTAGCGACATATGTTATATGTAGATGTGAAGAATTTGTGAAACAAGTGAATAACTTGCATGATTTAATTCACCAAATTTCCGGGATTCTCAAAATTCAGGCATAAAAAAACCCGGTAGCCGTAACTACTGGGCTTCATCGTGGTTTTAGACAGATGCTGTTTCTTTGACAATATCCAACACCAGCTCATCATTTTTCAGAATAACTCGCACATGACCACCGTCGCTTAACTGACCAAACAATAACTCATCAGCCAACGGACGTTTGATTTTTTCCTGTACCAGTCGTGCCATTGGTCTGGCTCCCATCTGTACATCGTAGCCATGCTCCGCCAGCCATTCACGCGCATCATTATCAATTTCAATGGTGACGTTTTTATCCTGCAATAACATCTCCAGTTCAAGCACCGCTTTATCTGCAACCCGCAGAATCGCTTCTTTGGTGAGTGGTTTGAATTGAATAATGCCATCCAGACGATTACGGAACTCTGGCGAGAAAGCACGTTTTAATGCTTCCGTACCATCCATATGATGTTCCTGCTTAGTAAAGCCAATCGAACTACGCCCCATTTCCTGAGCACCGGCATTACTGGTCATCACCAATACCACATGGCGGAAATCGGCTTTACGGCCGTTATTATCCGTTAAGGTTCCGTGATCCATGACCTGCAATAACAGGTTAAACACATCAGGATGGGCTTTTTCAATCTCGTCCAACAGCAATACCGCATGTGGTTGTTTGATAATCGCGTCGGTCAACAATCCGCCCTGATCAAAACCCACATAACCAGGAGGCGCACCAATCAGGCGAGACACCGTATGCGGTTCCATATATTCAGACATATCAAAGCGAATCAGTTCAACGCCAAGAATATGCGCTAACTGACGGGTGACTTCCGTTTTACCCACCCCAGTTGGTCCGGCAAACAGGAACGCACCGGTTGGTTTTTCAGGATGTCCTAAACCGGAACGAGCCATTTTAATGGCTGAGCTTAATGCCGAAATCGCATCATCCTGACCGAAAATAACGTGTTTCAGATTTGGCTCAAGATTACGCAGATTGTCTTTATCGGCATTACTGACCGTTTTGGCAGGAATGCGGGCAATCTTGGCGACGATCTGTTGTACATCACTGACACCAATCATTTTTTTGCGTTTGGACTTTGGCAAAATACGTTGCGCGGCACCAACTTCATCCAATACATCAATCGCTTTGTCCGGCAAATAACGGTCATTGATATGACGGGCAGCCAGTTCTGCAGCCTGTTCAATAGCTGCATTTGAATAACGCACATTGTGATGCAGCTCTAAACCTGGTTTGAGGCCTTTAAGAATTTCAATGGTTTCAGCCACTGATGGTTCAGGCACATCAATTTTCTGAAAACGACGTGCCAAAGCACGGTCATGTTCAAAAATATTGCGATATTCCTGATAAGTGGTAGAGCCAATGCACTTCAACTCACCATTAGCTAATAAAGGTTTCAGCAAGTTGGCTGCATCCATTGCACTGTTGCCGGCACTGCCAGCACCAATCATGGTATGGATTTCATCAATAAACAGAATGGCATGTTCCTGCTGTTTAATTTCACGCAGCAGACCTTTCAGTCGTTTTTCAAAATCACCACGATATTTGGTTCCGGCGACCAGTGCGCCCATATCCAAAGAATAAACAACCGAGTGTTCCAGCACTTCAGGTACTTCACCATCGACAATACGTTTGGCAAGACCTTCCGCCAATGCAGTTTTACCGACACCAGCTTCACCGACAAATAATGGATTGTTTTTACGGCGGCGGCATAACACCTGCAAAGTCCGTTCAATCTCATTGGCACGGCCGATTAACGGATCAATACGACCCAATTTGGCTTCAGCATTAAGGTTTGTAGCGTATAACGCCAACGGGCTTTTACTTTCTGAATTGCCGTCTTCAACTTCAATCTTTTCACTTTTAGTTTCTTCGGCCAGGTTCTCAATGCTGCCATGACTGATGGCATTGACCACATCGAGTCGACTGACATCCTGCTTCTGCAATAAATAAACCGCTTGAGATTGCTGCTCGGAGAAAATTGAAACCAGCACGTTGGCTCCGGTCACTTCTTCGCCACCAGAAGATTGTACGTGCATTACTGCCCGTTGCAGAATCCGTTGGAAAGCCAGAGTTGGCTGAGTTTCACGATCACTGTCTTCAGCCAAGGTTGGCAGGTTATCAGCGAGAAAATCGGTCAGGTCCTGACGCAAGGCGTTGATATCCACCTCACAGGCCTTGAGCACCGCCAGCGCCTGTCCATTTTCCAACAGGGCTAACAATAAATGTTCAACAGTCAGAAATTCATGGGATCTTTGTCGAGCATAGTTGAATGCCTGACTCAGCGTGTGTTCAAGTTCTTTACTCAGCATATTGCTATCCGCCTATTGTCGTTGCAGCCATCTCAATCCTGTTCCATGGTGCACTGTAAAGGATGCCCATGTCTTTGGGCATAACTGTTCACTTGTTCCACTTTGGCCTCAGCAATCTCGAATGTAAAGATACCGCATAAGGCCTGTCCTTCTGTGTGCACTTGTAACATGGTTCGTGTGGCACGTTCACGCCCCATATCGAACAAGGTTTCCAACACTTCCACCACAAAATCCATTGGCGTGTAGTCATCATTCATCATGATCACCCGATATTTGGGTGGCTGTTTTAATTCAGGTTTAGATGGCGCAACCGCAAAATCGTGCTCGGCCTGCCAATCTTGATCACGTTTGTTTGCCATGGCAAAAATCAACTCGCTGCTTCGACCATTTGTTTGAGCTCGCCGTTCTCGTACAGTTCCATAATAATGTCACATCCACCGACTAATTCACCGTTGATATATAGTTGTGGAAAGGTTGGCCAGTCAGCATAACGGTGAAGATTTTCACGTACTTCCGGGTCAGCCAGTACATTGACATAAGCAAATTCTGCGCCACAGGCAGTCAGTGCTTGCGATGAGCGACTGGAAAATCCACATTGTGGAAACTCGGGGGTTCCTTTCATAAACAGGATTACCGGGTTTGATTCAATAGCCTGTTTAATACGCTCCATAATATCCATCGTTGTTACCTCTTCATTGGTTAGTTTTAGCAGATGGGGGCATCTGCAGTTAATTCAAGATTACGCTTTTGATTAAGCTTGTTGCAATAGCCCCAACACTCCGTCAAGACCACAGAAATTTAATGCGGTATCTGCCGCTTCCTGCACTTTGGGTTTGGCATGATAAGCGACACTCAATCCTGCACAGGCCATCATTAACAAGTCATTTGCACCATCACCCATAGCAATCGCTTGCTGAGGACTAATGCCAAGTTCATCGCAACGTGCCAATAAAAAATCGGCTTTGGCTTGTGCGCCACATATAGCACCGGTTATTTCACCAGTAAGGTATCCGTTTGCCTCAGACAATACATTAGCCTGAGTAAAGTCGAGATTCAGCCGTTTTTTAAGCTTATCGGTAAAAAAAGTGAAACCACCCGATACCAACGCTGTTTTAATTCCAGCCTGTTGCACCGTTTTTAACATCAGCTCTGCACCAGGATTGAGCATCAGCCGTTCGTTATAAACTCTATCCAGCATTTCTACAGGCAAACCTTTTAACAACGCTACCCGTTGTTTGAGCGAGGTTTCGAAATCAATTTCGCCTCGCATGGCAGCTTCAGTAATCGCTGCTACTTGTGGCTTTATCGACATAAAGTCAGCAATTTCATCTATGCATTCGATATTGATCAGGGTGGAATCCATATCCATCACGATCAGCCGGCAATCCTCGGCAACAAACTCTGCCGGCAACACATTAATATCTACCGGATACTGCTGCCGTAACATCGTCAAATCGGCATGCTGGGTATTTTCAATCAATGCATAACGATTCTGCCAATGGCATTCACCGGCTAATTTTTCAGCAATTTCAACAGCCAGTTCCCGAGTTAATTGAGGACCCTGAACAATTATCTGTGTCATGTTTTTTCCCAATCGTAAAATGACAAACGGCGAACTGACTTACGTCAGCTCGCCGCATGCAAAAACAGGTTGATCAATTGATTCAATAATCGTTATTTCGCATCATTTTGGTAACGTGTAACACTGTCGAGAATTTCCTGTTTAGCGGCATCAATTCCTGCCCAACCTTCAATTTTGACCCATTTGTTTTTTTCCAGGTCTTTGTAATGTTCAAAGAAATGCGCAATCTGATTCAGCAAAAATTCAGGTACATCGTTGATATCTTTAACATGGTCATACATTTTGTCGTGTGGAACAGCAACGACTTTGGCGTCTTCGCCCTTTTCATCGGTCATTTTCAACATACCAACCGGACGGCATGCAACCACACAACCATTAATCAATGGGAATGGCGTGATGACCAATACATCAACCGGATCTCCATCATCAGACAAAGTATTCGGTACATAGCCATAGTTGGCTGGATAGAACATGGCCGTGTTCATAAAACGATCAACAAACAGCGCACCGGTTGCTTTATCAACTTCATATTTGACCGGATTAGCGTTTGCGGGAATTTCGATGATGACATTGATATCTTCAGGCAGGTTGCTGCCAGGGCCGACTCGGTCGAGGTTCATAAAGCGATTGCTCCAATATAATGATTAGGATAGAAACGAAACCCGGCAATTATAAAAGAAACCACGCCGCCATCAAAGCTGAAGTCACTTTTACTATCGACTGAAAAAATACACGGCCACACTAATCAGCAACAAAGAAAACATACGACGCAGCCAATGTGAAGGTATTTTTTTGGCGATTCTTGCTCCGATTTGGGCAAAAAATATGCTGGTGATAATAATGCCGATAAATGCCTGCCAATGCACAAATCCTGTTTGCCATCCTGCTTGTTGGTTTAGTTCATCGGGAGCAAACACGATAAAACCGATAACCCCTGCAATGGCAATAGGCAAACCACTGCACGCTGCAGAACCAATCGCCTGTTGAATACTGAGACGAGCCATCAGCAGATAAGGGACAATTAATGTTCCGCCGCCAATACCTACCAAGGCACTGATAATGCCACTGAATAAACCACAAACCGTTGCAGGCAGCCTATTCAATAATACGGGATAGGATGCTTTTGAATTTGGCAACCAGATGCGTATCGCCATGAGCAAAGCAAATATGGCAAAGAATGTTTGCAACTTTTCGCCACTGATAACACTAGCCAGTAATGCACCGCTAAATCCGCCAATAATCAGTCCAGGTACTAATCTGCGCACTGCCAGTGGTGAGATATTACCCATCCGCCAGTGAGCAAATATCGACGACATCGAGGTCACGATAATCGTCATCAACGAAGTCGCCACCGCTATATGAATCAGATATTCATTGGGCAAACCCTGTTTGCTGAACAACCAGACCAACACAGGAACAATGACTAGTCCGCCACCAATACCAAAAAGCCCGGCAAGGGTACCTGCCACCATGCCAGCAGCGGCATAACTCAGCCATTCAATCCACATTGGCTTCACATTCATGGGTTATGCTGCTTTTTTTCGCTAAAATCATGCTGCTTTCCAAGCTGAAGATTGTTTAAAGCCTAACCCGACTACACTAAACGGGTCTTTTAACGGATATTAAATTGTCGAATCACACTGTAACCCACCGCCAAGTTTGGCATATTGCCGGCCCAATGATCATTGCCAATATCTCTACCCCGCTGCTGGGCATGGTAGATACCGCCATGGTTGGTCACCTCAGTGCAGCCCATTATCTGGGTGCCGTGGCGATTGGCAGTATGATTTTTACCTTTGTTTTCTGGGGTTTTGGTTTTCTTAGAATGGCCACCACCGGTCTGACTTCACAGGCCTACGGCGAAAATAGTAGTGCAAAAATGCAGGCTGTATTAATGCAGTCCATCTGGCTGGCTTTGATGATTGCTCTGATCTTACTGCTGATACAAGTCCCCATTCGCGATTTGGCTTTGCATCTGGTTAGCAGCAGCGATGATGTCGAATATTTTGCCGCCGTGTATTTTGACATCCGTATCTGGAGCGCCCCAGCGACATTAATTAACTATGCCATTTTAGGCTGGCTTATCGGTCGCGAAGCATCAAAAGCCGCTTTGTTGATGGTGCTGGTGATTAACATTACCAACATTGTGCTGGATGCCTTGTTTGTCATGGGCTTGGGCATGGATGTTGATGGTGTTGCATTGGCATCGGTTATTGCTGAATACACTGGCTTGCTGGTCGGACTGCTTTTACTCAGACATTATGGGCTGAATAAAGCCGGTATTCGGTTATCGCTGACTAAAAAGGTACTGCAACAAAGTCGCCATGGCTTACATGTGCATGGCAATGTGATGATCAGAACTTTTTTATTGATCAGTTGCTTTGCGCTGTTCACCACCCAGGGAGCACGTCAGGGCGATACCGTATTGGCTGCCAACAGCGTATTGCTGAACTTTATAACCTTCATGGCCTTTGTTTTGGATGGGTTTGCCAATGCGACAGAGGCATTGACTGGTAAAGCTATAGGCCGTAAATCACCGGCCATGTTGAAAAGAGCACTTATTTTGACAGCGTTCTGGTCAATATTGATGGCAATACTGTTTTCGCTGGGCTATCTATTGTTCGGTCAATGGATTATTCGACTGTTAACCGGTATTGATGCGGTGATCGAGTTTGCCAGCATGTATCTTGTCTGGGTGATTATCGCGCCGCTGATTGCCGTCTGGTCATATTTACTGGATGGTCTGTTTGTCGGAGCGACCCGCAGTCGGGAAATGCGTAATACCATGCTGTTTGCAGCATTCTGTTGTTATCTACCGGCTTTTTATCTGCTGCAGCCTTATGGCAATCATGGACTTTGGGCAGCTTTAATTATTTTCCTGGCCGCCAGAGGTATCTCTCAAAGTATTTACATTGGCCGCATCATGCGATTAGCTGATCCGTCTTAATGCTATTTCCCTGTTCCGTTCTGCTTACCAGGTATGACTCGGCGATCCTGACCTGATCGTCGTTTAACGTGATTTAAATCAAAACGTATCAGTTCTCGCCGTTCTTTCTTCTGACGACGCTGGTAGCGTCGGCGATCATCATCACCATCAACACAGCCATGCTCGGGCTGCTGGACACGCTGTGGTTCAGAAAAGCTCATCTGAAATCTCCGCTGAAGTCGATAGCAGATCTTTACGCCGCAAAAAAATCACTGTCAACGTAATTAACAACTAAAGCTTTGTTTTTTAAAGGTAACTGGACAGTTAAATGCCAGTCGACAGGCTTTCAGCTGCAACCCATCATCAGTCTTTTTACCATACCGAGTATCACCACTAACCGGATGGCCTATTGAGGCACAATGACGGCGAATTTGATGCATCCGACCCGTTTCTATAGACACATCCAGCAGTGTCCGGTTTCGCCCGGCATCATATGTACGTTTTTCAAAATGGCTGACGGCGTGCTTGCCATCCAGAGGGGTATTCACCATCAGTTTTTGCCATTCAACCTCACCGTCGACCTGAATCTCATAGTGCTTTTCAATCTTTCGCTGTTGAAACAGCGTGGATAGCTGTGCCGCTGCTTTTTGCTGATGAGCGATAATCATCAATCCAAACGCTTCCCGATCCAGACGTTGCACCAGAAAACTTTGTCGAGGTTTATCAAAAGCTAATTCGGAGACACGCAGCAAACTGCAGTGATCGCCCCACTCTGTACCTTGCGCCAGCATGCCTGCCGGTTTAAACCACACACTGTAAACACCAAAATCATGCAACAGCGTTGGCGGCTCAGGAATTTGATCCAATAAACGCTTATCGTAATAAATACTTAACACTTCCCCCGCAGCCAAGGTTTTGGTGGCCCGTCTTAAGCGTTGCGTTCGCTTGCCTTTCTGTAACCAGACGGCACCTTTGCTCATTGCCAGCTTGATTTGCTGTCGCGACAATTCACAGCGTTCCGCCAACAAATCGATGGCATTTGCTGAGCCTTGCTGCACTGGGATTTTCAACTCGAAACGAACAGATTGATCAGACATTTTATGAAATGATGCTTTGGCGTAGAATAATGATTTATTTGATTAGGTATCCGTGATGTTTATACCGCAATTAAGCAGTTGCTGTCTTGCTTTAGTATTTGCCATGGCAGTTCAGGCGGATGCTTACAAATGGATTGATGATGATGGTGAGGTTATCTATTCACAAACCCCTCCTATCGGCAAACCTTATGAAAAGATGGATACCCCGCCTCCTCCATCAATGAATCCTGAAGCGGCGCAAAAAGAAATTGAGTTACTGATCGAACAGCAGCAGGCGACAGATAAAGCCCGTTCTGAAGAGCAACTAAAACAACAACAAGCGCAACAACTGGCCGCCATTGTGGAAGAAAACTGTCGTGTTGCCCGATACAATTTACAGCAGTATCAGGATAACCCCGGCAGACGTGTAATGGACCCACAAGGTAATGTTACCCGTCCTACCGAAGTCGAAAGACAGGAAAAAATAAGCACATTACAACAGCAAGTTAAGCAATTCTGCGAACAGGAGAATTAACCATGCCCTACTTAAATATTGTGACCAATCAGCCTATTAATGATGAAGCAGGCTTATTAAAAGCCGCCAGCAAAACCGTCGCACAGGCCTCTGGCAAACCAGAGAGTTATGTGATGATCGCAGTAGAATCGAAAACAGCCATGTCATTTGGCGGCAGCACCGAACCTACAGCGATTTTGGATTACCGGTCCTTAGGTTTGCCCAGTGATCGTAAAGCCTTTTCAGATGCTTTATGTTCAATGATTGAAGATCAAATCGGTGTCAGTGGCAGCCGGATTTATATCAGCATGACCGACTCCGAACGGCAAAACTGGGGCTGGGATCACAGTACTTTCTAACCAAACCTGACTGCGCCGCGATATTCTCGGCGCAGTTTTTAATTCAATAACAACAAATAACAGGAATCACGTTTTCCATGCGTACTTCGAAGCTTCTTATTTCCACCTTAAAAGAAACCCCTGCAGACGCCGAAATCGTCAGCCATCAACTGATGCTTCGCGCCGGGTTAATACGCCGACTCGCATCGGGTCTGTATACCTGGTTGCCGATGGGCTTGCGGGTGTTGCGTAAAACCGAAGCGATTGTACGCGAGGAAATGAATAAAGCCGGTGCTCAGGAAGTATTGATGCCTTCGGTGCAACCGGCTGAATTGTGGCAGGAAAGCCAGCGCTGGGAAAAATATGGTCCTGAATTATTACGTATTACCGATCGTCATCAACGTGAATTCTGCTACGGCCCGACTCACGAAGAAGTCATTACTGATCTGGTGCGTCAGGAAATTCGCAGCTACAAGCAATTACCAGTCAATTTCTATCAGATCCAAACCAAATTCCGTGATGAAATCCGTCCACGTTTTGGCTTGATGCGTGCCCGCGAGTTTCTGATGAAAGATGCCTATTCCTTCCATGTGGATCAGGCATCTTTGCAGCAAACCTATGATGATATGTACGCGACTTACACGCGTATTTTTCAGCGTATTGGTTTGAATTTCCGTGCAGTGCTGGCCGATACCGGCAGTATTGGCGGAAATGCTTCACATGAATTCCACGTGTTGGCCAGTTCCGGTGAAGATGCCATTGCATTCAGTAACGGTAGCGACTATGCCGCTAATGTCGAATTAGCTGAAGCTGTCAAACCAACCGCTGCTCGTCCTGCAGCATCTGCCACTATGCAAAGTGTCGATACGCCGCAAAAACATACCATTGAAGATGTCAGTAACTTTTTGAAAGTACCCGCATCTCAATGTTTGAAAACACTGCTGGTAGAAGGCGCTGAGAAAAACAGCGTTGTCGCTTTGGTATTACGAGGCGATCATGAACTCAATGAAATCAAAGCAGAAAAACATCCATTAATTGCTGCTCCTTTGACCTTTGTCACTCCGGAACAGGTTCATGAAGCCACTGGTGCCAATATTGGTTCTATCGGTCCAGTCGGGCTGACCATTCCGATGGTGGTTGATCATGCGGCTGCACATATTGCTGATTTTGTTTGCGGTGCCAATGAAGATGAAAAACATCTGACCGGCGTGAATTGGGGACGTGACTGCCCGGAACCTGAAACAGCCGACTTACGTAATGTTGTGGCAGGCGATCCTAGTCCTGATGGTCAAGGCACTTTGGAAATTGCCCGCGGTATTGAAGTCGGTCATATCTTCCAGCTCGGAGAAAACTACAGCAGTAAATTGAATGCCGTGGTGTTAACCGAAACCGGACAATCCCAGGTGATTACCATGGGCTGTTACGGTATTGGGGTTTCGCGTGTGGTGGCTGCAACCATTGAACAAAACAACGACGAAAATGGCATTATCTGGCCACAGGCGATTGCACCATTCGAAGTGGTATTGGTACCGGTCAATGCGCATAAATCACAACGTGTACGTGACAAAGCTGAAGAAATATATCAGCAGTTATTGGCTGCCGGTGTTGATGTGTTGCTTGATGATCGTGGCTTGCGTCCTGGTGTGGCCTTTGCCGATATGGAGCTTATCGGAATTCCACATCGTCTGATTCTGGGCGAACGCGGTATGGACAACGGGGTGATTGAATATAAACACCGTGCTTCAGGCGAAGCGGATGAGTTCGCTTTGGACAATGTCCTTACGGCAATTCAACAAAAGTTAGCACAATAAATATGACTGTGATTCACCAACAGGACTTTGTGCAAAGCATCGCTGATGCGCTGCAATTTATTGCCAATTATCATCCCAGGGATTTTATTCAGGCGATGAGCAAAGCCTATGAGCGTGAGCAATCTCCGGCTGCCAAGGATGCTATTGCACAGATTCTGGTGAACTCGCGTATGTGTGCCGAAAACAACCGACCGATTTGTCAGGATACCGGCATCGTTAATATCTTCCTCAAGGTCGGCATGCAAGTGCAATGGCATACCGACCAAAGTCTGGAAGATATGGTTAATGAAGGTGTACGACAAGCTTATCAACATCCGGATAATGTGCTGCGTGCCTCTATCGTTGCTGATCCAATTGGCAGTCGTAAAAACACCGGCGATAACACACCTGCGGTGATTTATACTGAACTGGTGCCGGGCGATAAGATAGAAATTGATATTGCCGCCAAAGGTGGCGGCAGCGAAAACAAAGCCAAATTCACCATTTTGAACCCAAGTGACAGTCTGGTGGACTGGGTGCTGGAAACCGTTCCCCAAATGGGTGCGGGCTGGTGTCCGCCGGGTATGTTGGGTATTGGCATTGGTGGTACTGCCGAAAAAGCCATGCTGATGGCCAAACAAAGTCTGATGGAAGATATTGATATTCAGGACTTGATTGACCGCGGCCCGCAAACAGCCACTGAAAAGCTGCGTGTTGAATTATATGAAAAGGTCAACAATCTGGGCATTGGTGCACAAGGTTTAGGTGGTCTCACCACTGTTCTGGATATCAAAATCAAGGACTATCCAACGCATGCCGCCTCATTACCGGTGGCAATGATTCCCAACTGTGCTGCTACCCGACATGTGCATTTCATGCTGGATGGTTCTGGCCCGGCTACTTTTACCCCTCCCTCTTTAAATGACTGGCCACAAATTACCTGGCAAGCTGCGGAAAACACCCGACATATCAATCTTGATACGGTGACGCATGAGGAAATTAAACAATGGCAACCGGGTGATACATTATTACTGACCGGCCATTTTTTAACCGGTCGTGATGCCGCACATAAAAAAATTGCCGACCTGTTGGATCGAGGTGAGCCGCTGCCTGATGGCCTGGATTTTCATAATCGATTTATTTATTACGTTGGCCCAGTGGATCCGGTTAAAAATGAAATTGTTGGTCCAGCCGGGCCCACCACAGCAACCCGGATGGATAAATTCACAGAAACCATGCTGGCTAAAACCGGTCTGTTAGGCATGATAGGTAAAGCTGAGCGTGGTGAACAAACTATCGATTTGATTAAAAAATATCAATCAACCTATCTGATTGCCGTGGGCGGCGCTGCTTATCTGGTTTCAAAAGCGATTAAATCTTCACGATTGGTCGCCTTTGAAGAACTTGGCATGGAGGCCGTTCGTGAATTCTATGTTGAGAATATGCCAGTCACCGTGGCAGTCGATAGTCAAGGCCGCTCAATACACCAAACCGGTCCTCAAGAATGGCAGCAGAGAATTGCTGGCATTCCCATTAGAACGATAACAAATTAGAGAGATTATTATGGGCATTGCAATAAGTTTACATTTACTGGCTTCAGTCATTTGGGTGGGCGGATTATTTTTCGCTTTTATGTTTTTACGCCCTGTAGCCGCCACATTACTTGAACCGCAACAACGCTTTCCGCTATGGGCCAATGTTTTTAAACGGTTTTTTCCATGGGTCTGGGCATCCGTGGTAACCATTTTGATTACCGGATTCGGAATGCTGTTTATGATGGGTGGTATGGGTGCGGTCGGAGTTCATGTGCATATCATGCTGTTACTTGGCATATTTATGATTTTATTGTTCATGCATGTGTTTTTTAACCCATTCAGAAAACTTAAATGGGCAGTTGCCGAACATGATTGGATTGCTTCAGCCAATGAACTGGATAAAATTCGTAAATTTGTACGAGCAAATCTCATTCTTGGTTTAATTGTGATTGTCATTGGCTCGGCTGGACGTTATTTTTAGATCCCATGATTGCTAAGCATTTTTATATTCCGCTGTGTTCACTGCTGTTAACCAGCAGTGTGCTGGCAAATGATATCAGGCAGGTTCGCAACAGCGATGGCGTAGTGGAATTTAGCAATGCTGACATAGATGTACGCAAACCGACGTCGATAAACAGTAATAAAACTATTGTCTACAAGTCACTTTCCAATGATGGTGAAAGCTTTAGCTTTTCCGATCAAAGACCTATCAGTGGTGAGTTCGAAGTGCTGGCTTATGATTGTTATGCCTGTAATCCGACCTCTAAAATCAATTGGTATACCATCGGTCTCAATACAGCGGATTATGCTGACACGGTAAAAGCCATGGCCCGCAAATATAAAGTGGATGCCGCGCTGGTGCGTGCGGTGATTCATGCCGAGTCCGCATTTAACTCCAAAGCATTATCGAAAAAAGGTGCACAGGGTTTGATGCAGTTAATGCCAGGTACCGCCAAAGATCTGGGTGTCACCAATGCATTTGATATTCAGCAGAATATTGAAGGTGGTGTGAAGTATCTGGCAGGTTTGCTGCAGACATTCAACGGTGATATCAAATTGGCTACCGCCGCTTATAACGCTGGTCCTGGTGCCGTGAAACGCTATAAAGGGATCCCACCGTTTGCCGAAACTGAGGTTTATGTCGAACGGGTGGGTATTTTACATCAGCGTTATGGACAGGAAGGCTGAGCCAGACAAGCTGGATTAATTACCATCGTTATTATTAGCAGGGATAGTTTGTTTGCCTAAAATTGCCTTATTCCGAAAGCGTGAGATGTGGTTTCCGACAGTATGGGGGGGGCTGATTTTTTTACTCCTGCTGCTAATTGGCGGACTGTTTTTATTAAAACAACTTGCAGTAATTCTTGCCCCTAATGATCCGCTAGCAGAGCGTACTTATCTGGTGGTGGAAGGCTGGCAGGAAGAAGACAGCTTATTATCCGCATTAGCTATATTTAACGCCGAGGGCTATCAATACATGATCACTACCGGCGGCCCCAATCGGCGATTTTTAAGCCCGGCACATGCTTCCTACGCTGAACAAGCCGGGGCATTTATGCTGGAACAAGGCCTGGATGGGGAAAAACTGATTGTGATCCCCGCCCCCGAATCGGCACAGGAACGTACTTATCTGAGTGCCGTGATGGTCAGAGATTGGCTGGCATTAAAAGGTGCTAACTTAACGGAACTGAATGTTCATACCAGCCATGTGCATGCCAGACGAACCCGTTACCTTTATCAACGGGCTTTCAGGGACGTTAAAATCGGTATTTATGCCGCTGCCCCGCAAAGCTTTGAACTGAAGCAATGGTGGAAAACCAGCGACGGTGCAAAGTCGGTGATTACCGAATTGATTGGCAATGCCTGGGTTACCTGTTGTTTTCACCCCGGAGAGCCCGGATCACATTATGAAAAATGGGCGGTAGAAAAAACCGGCCAATCTTCAGATCTCCGGTAATCGCAACGTCAGCGTTCCTTCACGCTGTGTCATATCCAGATGCTTCATAAAACTCATGCCAAGTAAAACAATATCGTCCGACATATGTGGGTTGATATGGGCAGAGATATTCTGCAATTTGATTGCTCCGAGCTGTACCGTATCCAACTGTGTAGCATAAACCGACACCACACCGTTTGCCGTCATAACCATTGCCTGTCTACCTTGTTTCAGTCCAGCTTTTCTGGCAATTCCTGCGGGGACACTGATATTGGTTGCGCCAGTATCCAGTAAAAACGTTACTTCATGGCCATTGATAAGACCCGGTGCCACATAATGTCCGGCCTGATTTCGCCGTAACACCACATCGGTACCGAGCCCGGCTTCCATTTCCACCAGATGCCGGTTGGGATTGTGTTTCTGCTCAATAAAACCATTAAAAAACAATGTCATCGATCCCATTAACAATAACCAGAAAACTATGGTAAATAATTTGGATGAACCAAGTTGAGAGCTGCGATAGGTATTCATTTCATGTATTTCAGTAAATGGTTGATTGTGACAACGAAAGCAGGTTGCATTATGCGGACTTGAATAATTAATGCCTAGTTTTAGCGTATTAAGCAATTCACTATGATTCAGAAGACACAATCCCACAGCACAAAAATTCTGCTGGCACGTGTTATGCTTTAACTCATGTCTTTATTATCTCAAATCCTCATTATCTTTCTGAGCATGATTTATGCTCAACAAAACGAATATAAAGAAATCAGCGAGTGGGATGCAGAACAAACACAGCTCACTACCGGCAGCTGTACTGATTGCAATTTATCACCGCAGGCAAAATGGTATTTTGAAAACGAAATCATTGCTCCAATCCCAACAGCACCCTCTTCCGCAGTAACCTTACCTAAATGGTTGGAAGTTCTACCAACGATTAATGATGATATTCCGCTTTGGATTGCTTCACCTGACTTAATAG
This sequence comes from Methylophaga sp., assembly GCF_030651745.1. The sequence goes on along the minus strand of NZ_JAUSCC010000127.1, from coordinate 30,494 downwards.
ACCAGGCCAATCTCGACGACTCAGGCCAGTCAATTAGCATAGCTGATGGACAACAAATCGGTTTTAAAACTGTTCCCAGGATTCCCCAAAACCAGTCTTTCTGGAATCAGGACACTAGCGAGTTCTTTAAAAAACGTGACATCCGCCTGCGCGGCGAAATCATTGCAGATGAGTTCATCGCACGAACGGTATGGCCGTTGGATTTTGCCATAACCAATTACCAGCTCTTACCGCTTAGTCAGGATGAGGATTTGCAAACGCTGGTACAAGCTGATGATGGTGGCGTCCAGCAACCACATCAAAGTCGTTTGTTATGGGAACGCGAACCTGGAGCAGCCTTGGAATCTACCGGTAAGGCTGTATTTGGTTTAATGCTGAATGGTGCTCAGGGAGACGATGATGAAGCCTTAGCCGGTCATTTTGCTGGCGTCACCGGAAAATTTAACGCTGATGGCAGCTACCATGACTGGTTAGTAACCAATTTTTACAATCTGGATACTGTCAGTGAGAAAGCCATTATCGCTGCAGTGACCCCGATGGATAACTATCTGGCAGATTTAAATGCAGGGCAGAACTATTACCGCCCGTCATATATGCTGTTTGCGACGCTCAAAGATGGCCAACCTACTGCTGAATTTCAGCAGTCCATTAATCAGGTGATGAACCATTTCTATCGGCATAATTTCATTTATAACCATGCAGATGCAAACTGTACCGGGATCACCATTGATACCTTGCGTGCTTTGGGTTGGAAAGTGCCGACACGTGGCATAAACGGCTATGTTATGGCGATTGGTGCCTATTTTTATACTGCAATAACCGAAGCAGATCTGGATGCGGCAAGACAAATCTACGACTATCTGACAACAGAAACAACGCGGTTATTACCCGCCGTTGCTTTTGATGCTATCGGCGAAGATTTACTACGATTAACCGCTACTGAGCCTCCCCGCTCCCTCACTGACTATGAACAGAGACTTACAGAATCAATAGAAGCCATCTGGTTTGTACGAATTCCACAAATCCCGTCCAGTAGGGCGTTAGGTGGGGCACCGATATATAGTTTTAGTGAATATCTGGAAACCGCTCCGGCAGATCGAGATGATTGGGTCACTATTGAATTAGCCGATCGTGATATTCCGCCAGCACTTAAAGTCGATAAACCGGTCAACCCAAAACCACATCCTCTACCCTGGACGATTGTGGTGATTCTATTGGGTTTAACCGGTCTCTTTATAGTATTGCTACGCTGGTTATTAAAGGCATTTTTCAGTAGAAATAAAACCCTGCGTTAACCATCACACCTGCCGCCGCAAACGGCACCAATTCCAGATTAACTCTACGATGTTGTACCCCGAATGCTGGCAAAATAACTGGCGCAACCCCCAAACTGTTAAAAGGGATTTTGTCCTTATATTCACCGCGATAACCATATAAAAAACCTGCTGTCAGCTTGGCATAAGCTTTGGTATTTTCGCCTAAAGCATAATCATAGCGCCCACCGCCATAGAGATAAGTACTTTGCTGGTCATAGCTGTTTTTAAATGTCGCTCCGCCCACCAACCAGCGAATATCATCCCGCCAACTGACTTGCTCAGGATTCACAAACAGCTTCACCTCATCATTGAAATAATATTCAACATTAATCATTTTCTGATGGTTATTGTGATCTGGCTCGGGGTTGTAGTGTTTGGTCCAGACAGAGGTTTGCACTAACAACTCATCCCCCTCGGTAAATATACCTGTGGCATGAACCGGACTGACGACAAGTAAAGACCATATCAGTAACTTTTTCATTGAGTATCACTTTTCACTTAGTTGGTGGTTGGGGTTTGATGATGTCAGGTCAAGCTACGGCGTAACCATTTTTCAAGTTCCGAATCAAATACATGACGACACCTACCGCGATAATTTCCATATCATGGCCTAACTGATAGGAATTGTTTCAAATAGCCTGCTCATAAAAGGCGCGTCGGTAAAAATCAGTTGCAAGATTATAACCAAAGCAATCGACATAAATACGATATAAGAAGCGAACCATTGTTTTATTGACCATGAAGCACCGCCTAAACAGCATTCATTGAATAAAACACCTCCATCACTACCAGAGTATTGACCGCATAAGTTAGGAATTGTTCGGTTGAAGCTCTTAGGGCCAGTTGAGCTTTCATAGCCGACTCTGTTGTGGCTGAAAATGCGCTGCACAGGCCCGATGAGTGTAGTTTGATACATCCATGTATCTCCCCCTTTAGGTCTTTGCGTTCAAATCATTAAGATACGTGACTTGGAATTCATCAGCCATTTTTCACGATTGTTATGTCAAATCAATGTCTTAACAGACGGCGCAGCAGATACTTTTCTGCTTCGATAACCAGAAACACCAAGATACCAACGGCTACAGGTATCAGCCAGTGACGTAATTCAACCGGTGCTGTTCCAAACCAAAGTTGCATGAAAGGAGCATAAACAAAGAGGAGTTGCAGAAACAGCAGAACAGCAACAGCAATCCAGACAGCACGATTACTGAACAGTAAAGACAGGCGCAACGCTGATTCCTTCAAAAAACGACTGTTAAACAAATAAAATAGCTGACCCAATACCAGCGTATTCACCGCCATGGTGCGTGCAACATCCAATGGCATCCCCATCGCCAATTCATACTGAAACACCGCCAATGTAGCGCCCCCGATTAAAACAGAGACAAAAGCAATACGCCACAGGAAGGTGACATCGACTATTGAGGCCCTGGGATCTCTTGGTGGCCGATTCATCACACCCGGCTCAGCAGGTTCAAAAGCCAGTGCTAGCGCCAACGTTACAGCGACGACCATATTGACCCAGAGGATTTGTACCGGCGTTAAAGGCAGTACCATGCCAAACACGACTGCCGCCAGCATCACCAGTCCCTGAGCACCATTGGTGGGCAGAATGAACAGGATCGCTTTTTTCAGATTGTCGTAAATGGTGCGACCTTCTTCGACTGCCCGCTCAATCGAACTGAAATTATCATCCGCCAAAACAATATCCGCGGCCTCTTTGGTTGCCTCTGTGCCCTTGATGCCCATAGCGACACCCACATCAGCCCGTTTAAGGGCAGGCGCATCATTAACGCCATCACCGGTCATCGCCACCACCTCACCACGTGCCTGCAATGCCTTGACCAGTCGCAATTTATGCTCGGGACTGGTTCGGGCAAAAATATCATTGTCATGAGCCAAAACTTGCAGTTCTTCATCAGACGCTGCTTCAATTTCGGCACCGGTGGTTGCATTCAGGCCATCACCAATGCCCATTTCACGACCAATAGCTGTTGCTGTGCCGGCATGATCGCCGGTAATCATTTTGACCCGGATCCCGGCTTGATGACAGACACGGATCGCTGCGATTGCCTCGGGTCGTGGCGGATCGATAATGCCAATCAGTCCCAGAAACACCATGTCCTGTTCGACATCTGCCATCTTTAATTCGCTGTGCTCAGCATCAACATCCCGCGCCGCAGCTGCAAGTACCCGTAAACCTTCTGCGCCAAGTGCATCAATTTCCGCTTCCCAAAATGCCTTGTCCAGTGGTTCATCACTGCCATCGGCAGCGCGCTGCAAATGACAGCGTTCCAACAAACGATCCGGTGCACCTTTGAGCAAAATACGCTGCTTGCCTTCCGGCAGACGCTCAAGAGTCGCCATAAACTTGTTTTCCGACTCAAAGGGAATAGTTGCCAGGCGCTGATAGGCTTCACCGTTGAAACCACTTTTCAGTGCCAATGTGCACAAGGCTCCTTCTGTGGGTTCACCAGTCAAGGTCCAGCTCCCATGCTGCTCTGCAACATGGCTGTCGTTGGCAATACTGACAACTTCAACCAGAGCAAGCAGATCCTCATGCTCACTGAGGCTGACGGGTTTGCCATCCGTGGTGATATCTCCTTCGGGCGTATAACCTGTTCCGCTGACATCATAGCGGGCCGCCCGCGTTATCACATGACGCACCGTCATTTCATTTTTGGTCAGGGTGCCGGTTTTGTCTGAACAAATCACCGTCACTGATCCAAGCGTTTCCACCGCATTCAATCGGCGGGTAATGGCATTGCGACCAGCCATGCGCTGCACACCCAGCGCCAGGGTGATAGTCAGAATCGCTGGCAGTCCCTCTGGAATTGCCGCTACAGCAAAACCGATTGCCGCCAGAAACAGTTCGTTCATGCTGAAGTCATGAAACAGCCAGCCAATAGCAAACATGGCCAGCGCCAAGCCGACAATGACCGCGGATAGAATCTTGCCAAACTCGGTCATCTGTCGGGTTAGCGGTGTTGCCAAAGTCTCGACTTCACCAATCATGCTATTGATTTGGCCGAGCTGAGTCACCGGGCCAGTCGCAGTGACTACGCCAAGTCCCCGGCCGGCTGCAACCAAAGTGCCTGAATACGCCATACCGTGACGATCACCAACTCCCGCGTCGGCCTCCACTGCATCAGTTGTCTTGTCCGCGGGCATTGATTCACCGGTCAAAGCGGATTCTTCAATTCGCAGATCGGTGACCTTGATAAGCCGTAAATCTGCAGGTACTCGGTCGCCAGATTTGAGGCGTACAATATCGCCCGGTACCAGCGACTCAGCTTCAATTTCATGCCAGCTGCCATCACGATGCACATGTGCCAGCGCTGACAACATTTTTCGAATGCTGGCCAGAGCCTGCTCCGCCTTGCCTTCCTGAATAAAACCAATAATGGCATTGATCACCACCACAGCCAGAATCACCCCGGTATCAATCCAGTGCCCGAGCAGTGCCGTTACCACAGCGGCAACGATCAGTACGTAAATCAGTAAATCATGAAAATGCTTAAAAAAGCGTTTGATAAGGCTTTCTTTTTCTGGTGCTGGCAAGCTGTTTGGCCCGGTTTCATCAAGCCGCCTACCGGCTTCGTCACTGCTCAGACCATGTGCGGAACTGTCCAGGGCCTCCAGCACGTGATCGCTATGCTGGGCATGTGCAGATTCGATGACTTTACGATAATCCTTAGGCATATGTATTCCAGTATCCTGATATGTTTATTCAAAAATTCTGACTGAGAACAACTCAACGATCAAGGTAACACACCACCTGTAATCTGTTTGTTGGAAAAGCACGTGAGTTTGTTACAACGAATCAGATCTGTTTTGTCAGTGCGTTACTGAATATGTTTTGCACTACTGATAGGTAAATTGGCTGTCTGGTCGGAGGGCGAAATTATCCGTCCTATGTTGCCAATGTTATATTACGCATTAGGGCTTGTAGCCATCTTACTTTTCTCTTAAGTGAACGATTCAATGGATAACACCATCAGCATTCTCGGCAGTGGCTGGCTCGGCCTGCCGTTGATTCAACAATTTGTCGCCCAGGGTTGTGTGATCAAAGCATCCACCCGTCAGCCGGAAAAACTGCCAATCCTGGAACAGGCTGGCGCAGAAGCATTTAGCGTCGATATCAGCAAACAGATCCCGCCTGAGTTTCTGGTAAGCGAAATTCTGATTATCAATATCACCTCTAAAAATCAAAACGGTTTTGCCGATCTTATCCAGCAAATTGAAAAATCACCGATTGAAAAAGTATTGTTTATCAGTTCTACCTCGGTATATCAGAATCTGAATCGTGAAGTCACTGAGGATGAAAATGCCGAAGACCACCACAGCGAGTTATGGCAAATCGAACAGCTGTTTCAGAACAATTCACATTTCAAAACGACAATATTACGTTTCAGTGGTTTGATTGATAGTCGTCGCCATCCCGGGAGATTTTTTCGTAATGGTAGTAGCGTGCCGCAAGCCGATGCACCGGTTAATCTGATTCATCTGGAGGATTGTCTTGGACTTATCGATGCCATTTTGCAGCAGGGGGCCTGGGGTGAAGTTTTTAATGGCTGTGCAGACACTCATCCCAGCAAGCGTGAGTTTTATAGTTATGCCAGACAGTTAATGGGCGTATCACCGCCGGAATTTGATACCGACAGTGATATTGAGTACAAAATAATCAGCAATCAAAAAGTTAAAATAAAATTAAACTATACCTTTCAATACACTGATTTAATGAAGATTACATTTTAATGACCACCCAAAACTGCCCTTGCCAGAGTGGCAAGATATATCAAAATTGTTGTGGCTTATTGCATCAAGGTGAGCAGACAGCGCATAGCGCAGAACAATTAATGCGTTCTCGTTACAGCGCCTTTGTAATGCAGAATAAAAGCTATTTACTGGCAACTCTGCATGCATCACAACGACAGACAGATGATGCTGACAACTTGCAGCAAACCATGAACTCCACCCCGTGGCTGGGTTTAACGATTGTTGATCACACTGAAAATGGTGATGAGGCCGAAGTGGAATTTATTGCCTATTATGTGGATAAACCTATTGGTCAGTTACACGAACGCTCACGATTCAGTCGACAGCAAGGTCAGTGGTTTTATGTCGATGGCGAGTTTTTAGCCCCTGTAAAACTGGGCCGGAATGATAGCTGTGTTTGTGGCAGTGGCAAAAAACTCAAACGTTGTCACGGTTAATTAGCCCAGATAACGTTTACGTTTGGCTGGTTTTAACTGCTGCAGATCCACCATCACTAATCCATCAATACAACTGCCGAAGTTGGCATCGATATTAAAATCAATAAACCGCACCCCGCTCGGCTCACAGATATCAGCATACTGTTTATACAGCGTTGGCACGCTCACATTCATATGTGCCAATTGCTCACGCATAGCAGTAAAGTCAGTATCGGCATCCTGATTAAATAACGTTGAATTAACCCGTTGTTGTATTTCAGTATCAAACATATAGGGCACTCTGGCACTTGCCAGTGTTTCCGCTTCAGAAAAATGTTTTTGATAAAAACTGACAATCAATGCCTTGGCAAAATCAGGATAGGTATTACTAAGACTAACCGGGCCAAACAGATAACGGATATCCGGATAACGTTTAAGATAAGCGCCGATGCCATACCATAGATAATCGAGACTGCGCTTACCCCAGTATTTAGGGCTGACAAAGCTACGGCCTAACTCAATACTCACCGGAAAGTATTTCTGCATTGCCGGATTAAATTTAAACAGTTCGCTGGTATAGATATCACGACCGGCAGCCATTATTCGAGCCACTTCACCAATTCGGTAAGCTCCGGCAATCTCAAGTTCTTGTTCGTCCCACAGAATTAAGTGCCGATAATCGCGATCATAATGATCGATATCACGTTTTTTACCTGTTCCTTCGCCGACTTGTCTGAAGGTGATTTCCCGCAGCCGGCCAATTTCCTGTATCACTGCTGAATTCGCCTGATAATCAAACAGATATATCTTCTTGTTATCTGCCGTTTCACCTAATAATTCGGCTTGCTGCAATTCTTTTTTTATCGCCCGACGCTCTTGTGGATGAGCAATAGTCTGCTCCGTCACAAACAACGGCTTTTTACCTTTTGCCAGCCGATATAAATGGCGACGTAATAATTTGGCTTTTTCTGCTTTAACCAACGGTAACTGTTCAATCTGTTGATAGGCGATTGGCTCACCAACTCGCATACCGATAGTTTTAGAGTTTTTATTGAACATTTCATGCGCCAGCATCATGCCGGACAAAGGTTTGTAGACCATGGAGGCACTGTAAAACAGTGACGAATTTCTGGCCTCAACATAAATCGGCAAAATAGGCGCCTGGGTTTTCTTGGCAAAATTTAGAAAACCGCTGTTCCATTTACCATCCCGAACGCCACCAGGACGAATCCTCGACACCTCACCGGCAGGAAACACGATAACGGCTTCATCATTATTCAAACACTCAACAATGCGCGCCACACTGCTTTTACGAGTGGATTTAGACAAATTATCAACTGGCAGAAACAATGAGCTTAATGCCGAAAAATTCAGCAACATATCATTGGCAACAATTTTCACATCGCGCCGTACTTCACCGACCAGTTTTAGTAAACATAATCCATCCAACGCACCTAACGGATGATTGGCGACAATCACAACGCGCCCAGTGGCAGGAATATTATTGCGGTGGCGATGATTTATGCTGTAGCTGAAGTTAAAGTAATCCAATACTTCATCAATGAAATCAAAACCTTCGAGCTGCTTATGCTGTTCGAGGAAACGATTAACTTCTTGTTCATGGGTGATTTTTCGGAGAAAGCCTAAAGTCGGTATTCTGACCCAAGGTTTTTGATGCTGGAAATTGGGAAATTTTTGTTGAACAGCTTGTTCAATATTGAGCATACAAATTCTCTGGTAACTTCATGCTGCAAAGTCTAGAGAATACATATGACAAAAAAATAACGGTTTGATGACTGTTCGATGACAGTCTCGCAAACCGTTATATCTATAGCGTTTTAATTAAGCTGCTTGGACAGGAATAGCATGACGCATATGGGTAATATCATTATTTTCATTCAGATATACCAGCGTCGGTTTGAAGCTTTTTACTTCTTCCGCATCCATAGCGGTATAAGCGCAGATAATAATGCGATCGCCTGGAGAAGCTTTATGGGCAGCGGCTCCATTAACTGAGATGATATTGGAACCATCTTCAGCACGAATCGCATAGGTTACAAAACGCTCGCCATTGGCGACGTTGTAAATATGGATTTGCTCATACTCATGAATGCCGGCGGCTTCGAGTAATTTGCCATCAATCGCACATGAGCCCTCATATTCCAATTCGGAATGGGTCACGCAGGCACGATGTAATTTAGCTTTTAACAGTGTCAGATGCATAGCAGGCAAATTTCCGTCAGTAAGCCGTGTATTATCGCTTTTAAAGAATTTTCAAGCAAGGTTGCAGGCAATATTGTCAATCAAGCGTACACTGCCAAGCCGCCCTGCCGCCAGCAAACGCAATTCTTTATCCACCGCCAGATCGGCTATTTGCAGATCATCTGCCCGGCGGATATCAATATAGTCCAGCGTAAAGCCCGCCTGACTAAGATTGGTATGAGCTTGCTGCAATAAAGCCGAAAAGTCTTCAGCTCCCGACTCCAACCGCTGTTTAAGTTCCAGCAAATTTGCATATAACGCCGCGGCCTGTTGTTTTTGGGCTTCGCTTAAATGCTGATTACGAGAACTCATCGCCAGACCATTGTCGTCTCTGACAATAGCTGCACCAACGATTTTCACTGGTAAATTTAAATCATTAACCAGTTTTTGAATCAATAATAACTGCTGATAATCTTTCTCGCCAAACACCGCGACATCAGCTTGCACCATATTGAATAACTTAGTGACTACCGTCGCCACCCCATCAAAATGGCCTGGGCGTTCCAGTCCGCAGAGTTTGTCATCCATACCCGGCACATGCACAAAGGTATGGGAGTCAAAACCTTGGGGATAGATCACTTCTGTATCCGGCGTAAATAATAGATTGCAGCCAGCCTGCATCAACTTTTTCACATCAGCCTGCAAAGTACGTGGATATTTCGCTAAATCCTGTTTGTCATCAAACTGCAATGGATTAACAAAAATACTGACCACGACTTTATCTGCCAGAGTCTGTGCTTTTTTAACCAGTGAAATATGTCCGTCATGCAGATTTCCCATAGTGGGAACAAAAGCAATGGTTTCACCGGTGGCACGCCAGGTTTTTATCTGGCCACGCAGGCTCAGAATCGATTCCACAATTTGCATTAATATTGTTGCTCAACAGTCGGGAAATCACCGTTTTTAACGGCTTCAACATAACGACTTATTGCCGCGGGAATATGACCACAATCAGCCAGAAAGTCATGACTGAAACGTGGACGTTTACCGGGAGTAATACCCAACATGTCGTACAACACCAGCACCTGACCATCACAATCGGCACCGGCACCAATGCCAATTACCGGAATGGAAAGTGCTTCACTTATTTTTTTAGCCAATTCTGCGGGTACGCATTCCAGCACCAGCATATCGGCACCAGCCTGTTCCAGACTGATAGCATCCTGCAGGATTTTCTCCGCTGCCGATGCCTCTCGGCCTTGAACCAGATAACCACCTAACTTATGAACAGACTGTGGCAATAAACCGAGGTGACCACATACCGGAATACCACGCTGGCTCAAAGCAGAGATTAATTCAACCAGCTCCGCCCCGCCCTCCAGCTTGATCATTTGTGCCCCGCCTTCAGCCATCAACCGTGCAGCATTATGCAAAGCCTGATCGATATTGGCGTAACTCATAAAAGGCATATCGGTGATAACAAACAAGCGATCACTGCCTCGAATCACATTCGCTGTATGGTAAATCATATGATCTACTGTGACTGGCAAGGTGCTTTCCTGCCCCTGGATCACCATTCCCAATGAATCACCCACCAGAACAATATCAACCCCGGCCTGCTCCAGTACATGGCTGAAACTTGCGTCATAGGCTGTCAAAACAGCGATTTTGTTGTGTTCAGCTTTCATTTTACGCAGCTGATTGAGGCTCAGACGACTCATGCTTTTTTCTCTTTCACCGGCAACGGGTTGTAGTACTGACGACCACTTTGGATGGTGCAAATCTGATCCAGAAGCTGTTGATAATCGGCTTCACTTTTCACCAGATCAATCTGCTCGGCATTAACAATAAGTAACGGTGACGCATCATAATAATGAAAAAAGTCAGCATAGGTATCTGCCAGACGTTTCAGGTAAGCGTCTTCTACATGCTGTTCATAGCTGATTCCACGTTGTGCAATCCGGGTTTTCAAAGTCGGTAAGGAAGCTTGCAAATAAATCACCAGATCCGGCGTTCTATGATGCAGGGTAAGGTTTTCATAAACCATGTTGTACAAAGCCAGTTCATCATCATCCAGCGAGATCTGTGCAAATAAGCGATCCTTTTCCAGCATGAAATCCGCCACATGCAGCGAAGTGAATAAATCGTCCTGTTGCAAGGTTTTGGCTAACTTGACGCGTTGCATCAAAAAACTTAACTGCGTTGGCAAAGCTGATTGTTTGGGATGCAGATAATAACGCTCTAAAAATGGATTTTGTTCCGGGGCTTCTAATAATGTGCTTCCAAAAAAGCTCTCTGCCAATCGTTTTACCAGATGGGTTTTGCCGACACCAATCGGGCCTTCAACAACAATATAGCGATGCGACAATGTTTTCATAAGCTAATCTGTTCCACTTGTTGTAAATCACCTTGCGGACATAATGGCAAGATTTCCTGCAAGGCACCAATACCCGGAATAAGAATATCCGGTGCTATTTCGGCTAACGGATATAATACAAAAGCCCGTTCCCGCATGCCTGGATGCGGTACTTGCAGTCGTTCATCATCCAATATTTGATCACCATAGAGCAAGATATCCAAATCCAGCGTCCGCTCTCCCCAGTGACGCTTTCGTACACGACCATGCAGTTGTTCTACAGATTGTAAGGCGTCTAATAATTGATGGGGATTAAGGCTAGTTTCCAATGCTAATACCGCATTGATGTAGTCCGGTTGATCTGCCGGTCCCATTGGTGGGCTCTGGTATAACGAAGAGACTGATACGATGTTGATATCGGCTACTGACTGCAAATCCTCTATGGCAGTTTTAATCTGCTGCAATGGGTTTTCCAGATTACTGCCAAGTCCTATATAAGCGAGCATTATTCCACTTTTTTTATAACGGGTTTACGGCGGCGGCGACGTGGTTTGCGTTTCTCAGCTTCTCCGCCAGTTCCAGTCCCCAGAGCATTCACCATATCGGATTGAGTGGTAGCAGATGCCTGTTGGAAGGTAGTCCACCAATCCGTCAATTCCTGCAAAGGTTCACCAGATTGGGCGCGCAAAGCCAGAAAGTCATAACCCGCCCGGAATTTTGGATGTAACAATAAAGCAAAGGCGCGTTTGCCCTGACGACGTGTCAGTCTTGGCTGCATAGTCCATATATCGCGGGTTACAAGGCTGAAACGCTTGGGAATCGCCACGATTTGAATCTGCTCTGATAAGACTTCGCCAGCGGCGCGTTGCATGGCCGGAATCTCAGGCATTTCCTTGCTTAGTTGCAGCCAACGTTGACGTAGCGGTTCCCACAACAAGGCAGCAAACAAAAATGCCGGAGTAACCGGTTTGTTATCAGCCAGACGTTTATCGGTATTTTCCAGCGCTTTCATCAGCAATGTTCTTGGATAACCGTCTTTTTCCTGATGCAATAACGCCGCTGTTTGCGGATAAAGATGATCAAACACACCGTAGTGACAAAGCAGCTCGTGAGTCACAGCAGCCTGTCCACTTAAATACAGTTTTAAGGTTTCATCAAATAATCTGGCCGGAGGGATATCGCCGAGTAATGGTGCCAAATCAATAATCAATTGCTCGGTTTCGGCTTCCAGCTTGAGACCTAACTTGGCCATAAAGCGTAAAGCCCGCAACATTCTCACCGGATCTTCACGATAACGAACCGGTTTATCACCAATTAATCGAATCAAACCAGCTTGCAGATCAGCAATCCCGCCCGTGTAATCGACAATTGAAAAATCACGGATGTTGTAATACAGCGCATTGATGGTGAAATCCCGCCGCCAGGCGTCCTGCTCTAATGTGCCATATACATTGTCCTGCATGATGCGGCCTTGATCATCGACATGATTTTTCGCTTCAGGCGGTGCACGAAATGTTGCTACTTCAATAATTTCATCACGACCGAACCGCACATGAACCAGTTTAAAACGTCGGCCAATTAACTGGCTGCGACGAAATAAACGGTGGACTTGTTCTGGCAACGCATTGGTGGTGATATCAAAATCTTTAGGTTCATAGCCAAGCAACAAATCCCGTACACAACCACCCACCAGATACGCCTCGTAACCTGCATCCTTCAGGGTATAAAGCACTTTTAATGCACTGGGACTGATGAGATCTCGGGAAATATTATGGTCGGAGCGCGGCACGATGAGTGGTGCGGCTCCCTCGGCTGCTGCGCGGCTTTTTTTGCCGGCTTTGATCCGTTTGAATGAGTTAATGAGTGAGTTTATCGACAGCATAAGGTGCGAATAATACCATGCTTGCAGGCGATAACTGGAAAATGCATAAATTTATCTTATTGCCCGGCGAACCGGTGCAAATGAACGCCGATGAATTGGCGAAGGACCTAAATCCATTAACGCCTGTTGATGCTGTGCCGTCGGATAACCCTTGTGTTTCGCCAGACCATAGCCGGGATAAAGCTGATCCAGCACTAGCATTTCACGATCCCTTGCTACCTTGGCCAATATGGAAGCTGCCGCGATAGCCGGCTCACTCATATCACCTTTAATAATCGTGGTGACTGCACAAGGCAGCTTTGGCGCATGATTGCCATCGACCAACGCATGCTCCAGCTCAAATGGTAAAGCAGCCACAGCACGTTGCATCGCCAGTAAACTGGCTTGCAGAATATTTAACTGATCAATCTCTTCCACTTCCGCCCGGCCAAGCGCCCAGGCATAAGCATATTGCTCAATAATTGGCACCAACTGCTCACGACGTTTTTCACTGAGTTTTTTGGAATCGGTCAGACCCTGAATAGGCTTATTCGGGTCCAGAACTACGGCAGCAGTCACGACTGGACCCGCTAGTGGGCCTCGCCCAACTTCATCGATACCGGCAATTAAGACTATCGACTTCATGACAGCAGACTGAGCACAAGTTTCGCTGCATTATCTGCACCGCCGGGTGGTCCCAGTGCTTCTCGCACCTGCTGACGAATTTGTTCAGCATTTTTCAGACGTTGGGGATGTGTCAGTAAATCCATCAATTGTTGTTCAAGCCGGACAGCTGTGACCTCATCTTGCAACAATTCTTTGATAACCGGTTGTTTTGTCACAATATTGCATAAGCCCACATAGGGAATTTTCACCAGGCGTTTCAAAATCCGATAACTCCACGGTGAAACCTTATAGATAATAAAATGCGGCACACCTATCAATGCTATTTCCAGTGTCACGGTGCCTGATGCTGCCACGATAACGTCACAGGCTTTAATAACCTCGTAAAAATCGTCTTTAATAATGCTGATAGATAAAGGTGAGCCTGCTAAAAACTGTTGCAGATAAGCTTCATCAATTCCCGGAGCCTGAGGGAGTATTATCTGGATCGGAAAATGTCGTGTTTGTATTCTTTCTGCCGCATCCAGCATTATCGGCAGTAAGGCTGAAATCTCACTACGCCGACTGCCTGGAAACAAACCAATCACTCGAACATCATTATCCAGAGAAAATTTTTCTCGTGCAGCCGACTGGGAAAGCTCCGTATGAACCGCGTCGACTAATGGGTGGCCGACACAAGTCACCGCAACACCAGCAGTTTCGTATATTTCCTGTTCAAACGGAAATAACACGGCCATATGATCAACATCACGTTTGATTTGCTCAATGCGTCCTGCCCGCCAGGCCCAGATTTTCGGACTGATGTAATACAGCACTTTAATGCCAAGCTTTTTAGCTTGTTTCGCCAGTTTCAGATTAAAGCCGGGATAATCCACCAGAATCAGCAAATCAGGTAGCTGACGGCGTAATTCGGCCACAACCTGATTAAAAATACCTTTGATTTTTGGATAACGTTTAATGACTTCAACCAGGCCCATCACCGCTAGTTCAGCAAAATCGATATTAATATCAGCACCGGCAGCGCGCATTTTCTCACCACCGATACCAGTAATATATATAGTGGGTTGCTGTTGTTTTAATGCAGTGACTAGGCGAGCAGCATGTGCTTCACCCGATGCCTCACCAGCAACAATATAAATATGATTACTCACCTATCCTGATCCCGGCTCAGTCTTCTAAATAACCGGTTAATTCGAGACCAAATCCAGACACACCGGTCAGTTTAGTCGGCGTGCCGATAACCCGCATTTTACGCACGCCAAGATCCGCCAGAATCTGTGCGCCGACACCGAAGGTTCTTAAATCCCAACTGGCTTTGAACGGTGCGGCTTCACCTTGATCCTGCTGCTGGTAACGGGCAATTTTTGCGGCCAGCTGTTTATTCTGTTCAGGTTGGCGCAGTACCACTAAAACCCCTTTACCCGCCTGCTGAATGCGACGCATCACATCAGGTAAAGGCCAATGAGTAGGTTCGCGTTTTGATGCCAGTAAATCACCCAAGGGATCGGCCATATGTACTCGCACCAAGGTTTCCTGTTCGGCCTCAATATCACCGTAAACCAGCGCCAGATGGGTCTGGCCGTTTACATCATCCTGATAACTATGCAAGGTGAAATCACCATATTCTGTCGGAAACTTACAGGTCGACATGGCTTTGATAGTCATTTCATTTTGCAGGCGGTAGCTGATTAAATCCGCGATAGTGCCGATTTTCAGCTGATGTGTTTCAGCAAATATCTCCAGATCCGGGCGTCGTGCCATACTGCCATCATCATTAAGTATTTCAACGATAACGGCCGCTGGCGTGCAACCAGCCAAATATGCCAGATCACAACCGGCTTCAGTATGACCAGCGCGAGTTAATACCCCACCCGGTTGCGCTTTTAATGGAAAGATATGTCCGGGTTGCACCAGATCTTCCGGTTTAGCATTGGTAGCAACTGCTTTTTGGATCGTTAAAGCACGGTCAGCTGCAGAAATACCGGTAGTCACCCCTTCAGCAGCTTCAATCGAAACAGTGAAATTGGTAGCATACGGGGTTTGGTTATCAGTCACCATTAATGGCAAACGCAACTGACGGCAACGATCTTCCGTTAATGTCAGGCAAATCAGTCCACGACCAAATTTAGCCATAAAGTTAACAGCTTCAGCACTCACCTTATCGGCAGCCATTACTAAATCGCCTTCGTTCTCGCGATCTTCGTCATCCATAATGATGACCATTTTGCCTTGTTTCAGATCATCTATGATCTCTTGGGTACTATTGATTTGCATTAACGGATATAACCATGTTGTGAGAGAAAATCCCGGCTGATGTTAGTGCCGGTATGAGGCTGTAAACGCTCCAGATAACGGGCAATCAGATCGACTTCCAGATTGACCTTGGTACCTGTTTGATAATGTTTAATGATGGTTTCTTCGAGAGTATGCGGAATGATATTGATATCAAAACCACCCTCAAAAACGCCATTGACTGTCAGACTGACCCCATCAATGGTAATAGAGCCTTTTTCTGCAATATAGCGTTCCAGTGCTGCAGGCACTTTTATTTTGTATTGCCATGAGCGCGCCGAGGCTGTTTTACTGATTACTTCACCTAAACCATCGACATGCCCGCTAACCATATGACCACCTAAACGATCCCCAACGGCAAGGGCTTTCTCAAGATTGGCTTCACTACCCGTTTTTAATTGTCCCAAACTGGTACGCTGCAACGTTTCCTGGGAAACATCAAACTGTACACTTCTGGCCGCCATTTCCACTACGGTCAAACACACTCCGTTCACCGCGATGCTATCGCCCAGTTTGACGTCCGACAGATCCAGTTTCGCAGAATCAATATGCAAGCGAATATCGCCGCCTACTGATTGCAGTGATTTGAGCTGGCCGACAGCCGCAATAATACCTGTGAACATGAATTAAAAAGCCTCGTTGTATTGGGGTTTAGCGGTAATCCGCCAGTCATTTCCAACGGCACGAATATCGGTGATCTGCAGTTGAATATTCTGTGCCATATATTCCATACCCGGTAGATGAAAAACCGCCCGAGCAGCATCTCCCATCAGTTTAGGAGCAACATAAAAAATCATTTCATCAATTAATTGTGAGCGTAACAATGCGCCGTTCAATACTGCCCCAGCTTCAACCATGACTTCATTAATTTCTCGCTTGGCTAATACCGATAGCATGCCACTTAAATCCACCTGATTATTTGGCGCAGGCAAAACAATGGTCTCAACATCCTCACGCACCATGCGATCGCAGGCGGTGAACAGCAATACTTTTTCATCATTAAGAATTTGTGCATTGGCTGGCATACGCAATTCACTATCAACGATGACTTTTAACGGTTGGCGTATAGCCTCTCCATCAGGATACCAATCACCAACATGTCGAACATTTAACAATGGGTCATCAGCGATAACCGTGCCAACACCGGTAACAATCGCTGAACTGCGGGCTCTGAGTTTTTGCACATCAGCCCGCGCTTCGGGACCTGTTATCCATTTGCTTTCGCCTGAAGCCATTGCCGTGCGCCCATCAAGGCTCATCGCCATTTTACTTCGCACATAAGGTCTGCCTATGCGCATACGTTGAATAAAACCCGGATTTAATTGTTCAGCCTGAGAGGTCAGAATTCCGAGATGGACTTCAATACCAGCTTGCTTAATACGCTGCAGCCCGGTACCAGACACAATTGGATTGGGATCAGTCATTGCCACAAATAAACGTTTAATGCCGGCTCGTATCAGTGCATCGGCGCAAGGTGGGGTGCGGCCAAAATGGCTGCAGGGTTCCAGAGTCACATAACAATCTGCGCCCTCCGCATCATGTCCTGCATCGTGTAAAGCATTGATTTCTGCGTGCGCTTCACCGGCGCGATGATGCCAGCCCTGGCCGATCACCTGATCATTTTTGACAATGACACAACCTACCCGCGGATTGGGATCTGCGGTGTATAAACCTTTCCAGGCCAGTTGTATTGCCTGTGCCATAAATTGTTCGTGTTGGCTCATTGGGTTTGCCTCCACAGATGATCTTTTACATTGATTGTAATCGCATTCGAATGATGCGTTTGCATAAACTGCAGCTGACTTTTAAATTCAGCTGTCTTTATCAGATAAAGCACGATTTTCCATACGTTCGATCTCTTCCCGAAACGCATTCACATCCTGAAAACTACGGTAGACAGAAGCAAAGCGCACATACGCGACTTCATCAAGTTCACGTAACGCATCCATGACCCAGTCTCCCACCAGACGGCTTTGCACTTCTCTTTCACCCGTGGCCCATAAGCGCCGGGTAATGGCTTTTACTGCATTATCAATAGCATCAATACTGACCGGACGTTTTTCAAGTGCACGCATAATGCCGGCACGTAATTTATTTTCGTCAAACGCTTCCCGGGTTGCATCACGTTTGATCAACCGTGGCAGACTCAGCTCAGCCGTTTCGTAAGTGGTAAAACGTTCATTGCATTCCTGACACATGCGACGACGTCGAATCGCATCCCCCTCGGAAGAGAGACGCGAGTCGACGACTTTTGAGTCTTCAGCTCCGCAAAACGGGCAGCGCATCAGTCAGCACAAACTTATGAGTAAACTGGCAGACGTTTGCAGATAGTCGTTACTTTGTCACGAATAGCCGCGATCACTTTTTCATCACCATGGCTGTCAATGACATCACACATCCAGCCAGCCAACTCGGTGCAATCCTGTTCACTAAAGCCGCGAGTCGTTACTGCAGGCGTACCGACACGAATACCAGAAGTAACGAACGGTGATTGTGGATCATTCGGCACGGCATTTTTATTGACCGTAATGTGCGCATCTCCCAACCATGCATCGACTTCTTTACCGGTCAGACCTGCTTCAATAAAGCTGACCAGAAACAGATGGTCATCGGTACCTTTAGATACCACGTCATAACCCCGAGCCATAAAGACTTTAGCCATGGCTTGAGCATTCTTGATAACTTGTTGCTGGTAAGTCTTGAACTCAGGCAACATGGCTTCTTTGAACGCAACAGCTTTGGCTGCGATCACATGCATCAACGGACCACCCTGGAAACCCGGGAATACCGCTGAGTTTAATTTTTTCTCAATTTCGGGATTCGACTTGGCCAGAATCAGACCACCACGCGGGCCTCTTAAGGTTTTATGGGTTGTTGTGGTTGTCACATCAGCGATCTGTACTGGATTTGGATAGAGCCCTGCAGCGACCAGTCCGGCGACGTGCGCCATATCAACCAACAGATAAGCGCCGACTGAATCCGCGATATCGCGGAATTTTTGCCAATCGATAATACGTGAGTATGCAGAAAAACCAGCAACAATCATTTTTGGCTGGTGTTCTTTGGCCAGTTGTTCCACTTCACTGTAATCAATTTCGCCGGTATCACTGCTAATGCCATAGGCAAAAGAATTATAGATTTTGCCTGATGCACTGACTTTAGCACCATGGGTTAAATGACCACCATGTGCCAGACTCATGCCCAGAATCGTATCGCCGGGTTGCAACAGCGCCAGATAAACCGCAGCATTGGCTTGTGAACCAGAATGCGGTTGCACATTGGCGTAATCAGCACCAAACAAAGCTTTCGCCCGTTCAATCGCCAGATCTTCCGCTGTATCAACGTGTTCACAACCGCCATAATAACGTTTGCCGGGATAACCTTCTGCGTATTTGTTGGTTAACAATGAGCCCTGAGCTTCCATTACCCGTGGGCTGGTATAGTTCTCAGAAGCGATTAATTCGATATGATCTTCCTGACGTTGTTCTTCAGCAGAAATTGCCTGAAACAACTCGTCATCAAAATCAGCGATGCTCATGTTTTTTTTGTACACAGTTTTCCCCTGTAGCGGCTGTAAATGCCCGCATATTGTATCCCACAACGCACGCAGCATCTATGTAAGAATAGATTTTTTAGTGAAACAAAATCGGAGTCCGATATGAAAATAGCCATTCTTGGTGGTGGCCTGATGGGCAATGCTTTGGCAGAACACCTCCTCAAGCAGAAATGTGAGTTGAGCATCTACAACCGAAGTATTGAAAAGATCACAGATTTAAGCGCACAAGGTGCACGAATCTGTACGACGGCCAGCGAAGCTGTTCAGCAAAGTGAGCTGGTTATGTTGCTGCTCAGCGATGCCGATGCCATTGCCAGCGTATTGGACAATGTGGATCCTGCCGCTTTTGCTGACAGACTGTTTATCCAGATGGGTACCATTGCGCCAGAACAATCTCAGCATATTGAAACTCAGTTGAACAGTGTCGGCGCAAACTATCTAGAATGTCCGGTATTAGGCAGCTTACCGGAAGCGCGTAGTGGCAAACTGATTCTAATGGCTGCGGGACCAGAAGATAGTTACCGTTCAGCCTTGCCGCTATTGAAGTTAATAGGTGAAACACCACGTTATATCGGTGAAACCGGACAAGGCGCTGCCGTTAAGTTAGCAATGAACCAGTTAATTGCCGGACTCACTGCGACATTTTCGCTCAGTCTGGCCATGATTGAAGAACATCAGATTGATGTTGAGCAGTTTATGCAGATTGTGCGTGAGAGTGCGCTTTATGCTGCGACTTTTGATAAAAAACTGGAACGTATGCTCAATCGCAACTTCAGTGATCCGAATTTCCCCACCAAACATCTGGCAAAAGATACTCGTTTGTTTCTCGAAGTCGGTGAAAAGCTGCGACTGGATACCACTGCTTTGCAAGGCATTAGTCGATTACTGGATAAAGCCATGGCTATGGGTATGGAAAATACCGACTATTCAGCACTCTATGCCGCAATTTCGCCGGACAGAAAATAACCCGTAAACAAAAACGCCCTTGTTACGAGGGCGTTTTAATCTGACTGTTTTTTTAATTAAATACTGAATAAATCCCGACGAATAATCGTTTCACAACGATCCGGGCCAGTCGAAATAATATCGATCGGTACGCCAGCCAGCTCTTGTATTTTATTGATATAGTTCCGCGCATTCTCTGGCAATGCATCAAACTCGGTAATACCCAAAGTTGAATCCTGCCAACCAGGCATATCAATATAAACCGGTTCACAACCTTCAAATTCATCGGCGCTCAATGGCAGAATAGTAACTTCTTCGCCATTACGTTTATAGCCTACACATAAACGAATGGTTTCCAGCCCATCCAAAACATCAAGTTTGGTCAAGCATAAGCCAGTAATACTGTTAATCCAACTGGCGCGGTTTAAAGCCACCATGTCCAGCCAACCACAACGGCGATCACGTCCGGTAGTCGAACCTTTTTCATGCCCTCTTACCGAAAGATGTTTGCCAATACCACAGCTTAATTCTGACGGGAATGGACCAGCACCAACGCGGGTTGCATAGGCTTTGGTAATGCCCAGTACATAATCAATATGACAAGGCCCGACACCAGCACCGGTGGCACTGCCACCGGCAGTAGTATTAGATGAGGTTACATAAGGATAAGTACCATGATCGATATCCAGCAATGCACCTTGTGCACCTTCAAACATCACTCGATCCCCATTGAGATAATACTGCTGCAGCATCGCCGGAATATCGGCAATCATCGGCAGCAATACATCACGCATAGCGAGCGTTTCGTCACGTACCTGCTCAAAACTGACTGGCGCTGCCTGATAGTAATTAATCAGGGCAAAGTTATGGAAACTCACAACTTCACGCAGTTTTTCCACAAACTTTTGTTCGTTAACCAGATCACCGAGACGCAGGCCCCGACGTGCCACTTTATCTTCATATGCTGGGCCAATACCACGACCGGTCGTGCCGATCGCATCTTTACCACGACGTGATTCTCTGGCAACGTCTAAAGCGACGTGATAAGGCAAAATCAGCGGACAGGCAGCACTGATTTTCAGACGCTGACGTACCGGAATACCATTGGCTTCCAGCTCGTTCATTTCCTTGATTAATGCCTCTGGTGACAGCACGACGCCATTACCAATCAGGCATTGAACATGTTCACGTAAAATGCCTGAAGGAATCAGGTGCAGAATAGTCTTCTTACCTTCGATAACCAGAGTATGCCCGGCATTGTGTCCGCCTTGAAAGCGCACTACAGCGGAAACACTGTCGGTCAGCAAGTCAACGACTTTACCTTTACCCTCATCACCCCATTGGGAACCGATTACTACAATATTTTTAACCACGCGTGTTATTTCCTGTATCGACCACTTGCCAGCGGCCATCTTGTTGAACCAATGTTTTTTCGGTGTGTATTGTGCTGCCAGGTAAAGCAAAAACCACAATATTACCCTGTTCCCGTAAGCTTTCAACCATATCCAGCTGAGTTTGATCGGAAGACCAATTAGCTGTAATCAACTGCCGTTTTTCTGTGGGTTTGGGAAAGCTGGTAACCAGTTTTTTCAAATCCAGACTAAATCCGGTAGCAGGCTGGGCATGACCAAAATCTTGTCCGATATCATCATATCGTCCACCCAGTGCAATGGCTTGTGCTGAATTTGATTGATAGGCAGCAAACACCACACCAGTATGGTAGTGATAGCCCCGTAGCTCAGCCAGATCAAAATTCAAATTAATACCAGATAAGCGCTGTTGCGACATATCAGCCAAGCTGTTTAATGTTTCCAACGCCTGTAAAACCGATGCCGGTGCATCTTTCAGGATCTGCTTTGCCTTATCCAGCACTTCCACGCCACCATTCAATTCAGATAATGCCAGCAGCATGTTTTTCGCTGGTTCATCAATGGCATAGCTGGACAATAAACTTTCGATTTCTGGCAATGCCTTGCGTTGCATCGCAGAGAAAAGTGCTTGCTCCTGTTCATCATCCAATTGAGCAAAATCGGCTAAACCACGGTAAATGCCTACATGGCCTATATCTAAAGAAATAGATCCGGCAACACCACTGATTTTGAGTAATTCAAGCATCAGCTGAATGCTTTCCATATCACTTTCCGGCCCAGCATGGCCGTAAATTTCAGCACCTAATTGGATCGGATTCCGCGAACTCGCCTGGCCCGCAGGCAAGGTATGTAAAACACTGCCGATGTAGCATAGTCGTAAAACATCTGAATTATCCCGCAGGCGATGTGCTGCGATTCTAGCCACTTGTGGCGTCATATCGGCACGGATACCAAGCAAGCGTCCAGATAGCTGGTCAATCAGTTTAAAGGTTTGTAAATCGAGTGTTTTAGCGGTACCTGTAAGTAATGAATCCAGGTATTCAACTAAAGGCGGGACCACAAGTTGATATCCCCAACTTTGCATGCGATCCACTAACAGGCGATGCATTCTTTCCAGCTGGGCAGCTTCTTCCGGCATTAATTCATCGATGCCCTCAGGGAGCAACCAACTTTCTTTTAATGTCATGTAAATTAATTAACCCAATATAAAATCAGCAAACCTGACACCATGCTGAGCAATCCTGTTATGCGCAATTGCTGATCAGTCATGGTGACAATTTGCAGTAAGGCCCGCCTTAATGCTGCGGGATTAATAAAAGGTAAAACCCCTTCAATAATCAGCATTAATGCGGTGGCGAGCCATAAGCTGTGGATTAGCGACTCACTCACTAGTCCAGTATATTCAAGTCACTGAAACTGCTGAAAAAATCACCTTTTGGTTCAATGACCAGCAAATCATCCCCTTGGAAAATATGCTGATAGGCGCCTAAACGACGATAGAAAGAATAAAACGATGTATTCTGACCATAGGCATCTGCATAAATTTGGGTAGCTGTAGCATCACCTTCACCACGCAACATTTCAGACTGACGATTGGCTTCTGCCAAAATAACGGTTCTTTGTCTGTCAGCATCTGAACGGATTTTTTCAGCTTCTTCCGCACCACGCGAGCGTAGATCTTTAGCAACCCGTTCACGTTCAGCTTCCATACGGGTGTAAACGGATGAACTGACTTCGGTAGGTAAATCGATACGTTTAATACGAACGTTGACGACTTCAATACCAAATTCATTGGCAATGCGATTTGCCTCGTCCATCAAGCCACTGACCATGACAGAACGTTCACCGGAAACCACTTCCTGAATGGTGCGACGACCAAATTCTGCACGCAGTCCGTCTTTGATGATTTGCGATAAACGCAGCTTAGCGCTTTCTTCATCTCCACCCATTGAGGTGAAGTAGTCTGCGACATTAGAAACACGCCATAAGATAAAGGAATCGACGATAACGTTCTTCTTTTCACCTGTCAGATAACGAGCAGGTGTGGCATCCAGACTCAGAATCCGTCCATCAAAACGGCGCACTTCATTTACAAAGGGAATTTTAAAATGAATACCGGGTTCAAAGTCAGCTTTTTCAATTTGACCTAAACGCAGCAAAATCACGCGTTCACGTTCATCAACAAAAAAGATGGCAGAACTTAGCGTGATCAGTGCCAATACAATAATAAAGATCATTGCTGTAAATCTAGAACTCATGATTAACGTCCTCCCCTGCTACGTGAGCCATCTTGAGCTGATGAGCTCGATGACGTTTGGGGGTTATTGGTAGTCGGATAATTTAAATTATTTAAATCTACGCGGGGTGCGCTACTGCCACGCATTTTATCCAGTGGTAAGTAGAGAACATTATTACCGCCACTATCCACGTCAACCATGACTTTTTGACTGCGACTGTAAACAGCTTCCATCGCATCAATATATAGACGTTCCTGAGTAATTAAAGGCGCTTTTTCGTATTCGGTCATAACCTGCACGAAACGACTTGCTTCACCGTTTGCCTTGGCGACAACCTGACTTTTATAAGCCTCAGCTTCCTGAATAACACGGAAAGCCTGACCACGTGCACGTGGAATTATATCGTTGGAATAGGCTTCTGCCTCATTCTTGGCACGAACTTCATCTTCACGAGCTTTAACCACATCAGCAAAGGCATCTTGAACCTGCTCAGGTGGCTGAACATCCTGCATACTGACGCTGGTTACTGTTAAGCCTGTTGCATGGGCATCCAACATTGCTTGCAAACGTTGCTCAGTACGGGTTGCCACTTCACTACGTCCTTCAGTTAAAACAAAGTCCATAGTTGATTGACCAACCACTTCACGAACAGCACTTTCCATCATCTGACGCAAAATGGTGTCAGGCGTACGAACGTTGAAAAGATATTCTGCGGCATCGTTGATTCGGTATTGACCAGCAATTTTCAAATCCACAATGTTTTCGTCATTGGTCAACATCAGCGACTCAGACAACACATTGCTTTCTGGACGTCCGCCGCTTGAGCGATAACCGATTTCGACAGAACGGATTTTTGCGACATCAACCACTTCAACCCGATCTATAGGGTAAGGGAAATGCCAATGCGGCCCTGGCATGGATGTATGGCTATATTGGCCAAAACGCAACACAACGCCTCTTTCCGCAGGTTCAACAATGTATATACCGGAAAGCAGCCATACCAACAAAATAATGGCGGCAATTAATCCTGCTCCAACTGAGCCTGCCTTATTGCCACCTTCTGGAGGTGAGGTATTATTACCACCGCCACTATTGCCTCCAAACATTCCGGCAAATTTACGCTGCAGATTTTTTACAACTTCATCAAGATCGGGGGGGCCATCATTACCACCACCACGCTTACCCCAAGGGTCTTTATCACCACTACCGGGTTCGTTCCAAGCCATGTACCGCTCCAAAAATTAATTTATGATTTTCAATATGGGAACCGAATGAATCTATTTTACGGACATGGGTGCCGATAGCAACCAAAAGTCCTCTTAATTGACTGATTCAATCGCTGAGAGTTGCTCCGGAAAATATTCTTGTAATGCCAATCTAAGCAGATCTAAGCCTTCACCCGTTTGGGCAGAAAGCCAAATGCGCCGAATTTTTCCTTGCTGATCTCTTTCAAGTTTTGGCTGAACGTTTTCTAAGCGGTCAATTTTATTATAAATAATCAATTGCGGCAGTTCATCAGCGCCAATTTGCTGTAACACATCATCAACATGCTTCATCAATTCGTCTCTATCTAGCGCTGCAGCATCAACCACATGCAACAGTAACGATGCATCGCGGGTTTCTTCCAGAGTTGAACTGAATGACTCAACCAAATCATGCGGTAATTGACGGATAAATCCCACCGTATCAGCTAAAATCAAAGGCTCTGTATCGGCTATCCGGAATCGACGTAACGTGGGATCCAAGGTGGCAAATAAACGATCATCAGCATAGACATCGGATGCTGTCATTCGGTTAAACAACGTAGATTTCCCCACGTTGGTATATCCCACTAAAGAGACAACCGGGACACCGGCACGTTGTCTGGAACGTCGCCCCTGGTCACGTTGAGAACGGACTTTTTCAAGTCGCTTTTTAAGTGATTTAATACGTTGACCTAACAGTCGTCTATCGGTTTCCAGCTGTGTTTCACCAGGACCACGTAAACCAATACCACCTTTTTGTCTTTCCAAGTGAGTCCAACCACGCACTAATCTGGTAGAAAGGTGTTGTAACTGTGCTAACTCGACCTGCAACTTACCTTCATGCGATCGCGCTCTGCGGGCAAAAATATCCAGTATCAGACCAGTTCGGCCTAAAACACGGCATTTAAGACGTTGTTCGAGATTACGTTCCTGACTGGGAGAAAGTTCATGGTTAAAAATAACCACAGCCGCATCATTTGCAGCAACTAATTCAGCTATCTCTTCCACTTTACCGGTACCAGCAAAATATTTGGAATCCGGCCGTTGACGTTTACCATGTACCACGGCTGAGATGTTGGCCCCTGTTGAATTAACCAGTTCAAGAAATTCTTGCTGGGTTTCATCAAAACCGCGGTCATTAAAATCGAGATGTACTAAAACTACCGATTCTTGTTCGGCATTTTCTTCAAAAGCAGCATTGCTATCGGGCCTGTCAAACAATCAATAAACTCCCTTATTCATCTTGAGTTATCTGAACATTTCTTGCAGGAACAATGGTTGAAATTGCATGTTTGTAAACCATCTGATTAACGGAGTTTTTCAACAAAATTACAAATTGATCAAAAGAGTCAATTTGACCCTGTAATTTAATACCGTTTACCAGATAAATTGAAACTGGAACATTTTCGCGACGTAATGCGTTCAAAAAAGGATCCTGCAAGGATTGGGCTTTAGCCATTGTCGACTCCATCATTGTTATTATTGTTAAAACGCTAAGGTGTAACAGGCATTCTAAAAGGCTGCGCGGAATCGTCAAGCATTATCGGATTCTGCTAATGTCGAGCGAACAAATTCCAATACTTGTTTGCCCGGCAAATCTTTACCACTATCAAACCAGACACCATCATTTTGGGCACGCAACCAAGTTAATTGGCGTTTCGCCATTTGTCTGGTGGCGATGATGGCTTTTTCAATAAAAGTTGTTTCATCATAGTCACCATTGAGAAAAGACCAAGCTTGTCTATAACCAACTGCGCGAATTGATGGAAGTGCAGCATGCAAATCCCCGCGTGCTCGAAGTTCTTTCACTTCTTCAATAAATCCTGCATGCATCATCATCTGATAGCGTTTTGCTATGCGTTGATGCAGGATTTTCCTATCAAATGGCGACAGAATAATTTTAATAACTCTGTATGGCAGCACAAAGTCTGAATGTTGCGTTAACTCCGTAAGCGATTTCCCTGAAACCTCATATACCTCCAACGCTCGTAACAATCGCTGTGGATCATTGACATGGATCCGCATAGCAGAGACAGGGTCAACTTCACTTAACCGTTGATGCAAGTATGGTAAACCGAATTGCTTAAGTTCTTGCTCAAGCCGTGCTCTGACATTAGGGTCGGCTTCTGGTAATTCAGCAATACCATACTGTAATGTTTTGAAATACAGCATGGTGCCGCCCACAAGTAAGGGAATCTTGCCACGCTTGGTAATATCAGCCATTAAAGCTAATGCGTCTTGACGAAACCGACCTGCCGAATAGCTCTGTTGGGGATCAATAATATCAACTAAATGATGCGGAAATTGCTGCAGCGTCTTTGCGTCAGGCTTGGCCGTACCGATATTCATTTGCTTGTATATAAGCGCTGAGTCGACACTAATAATTTCTACTGGCAGGTTCTGAGCCAGAAATATTGCCAAATCAGTTTTACCAGCGGCCGTTGGGCCCATCAAAAAAATTGCCGGAGGTACTGCGGCCAAGCCTTTCAACAAATTTATATTTAACCTTGTTTCATTGAGTCAAAAAACTCAACATTGGTTTTAGTTGATTTCAGGCGATCCATAAGGAATTCCATCGCTTCGATTGGTTCCATTGGTGCAAGGATTTTCCGAAGGATCCACAGTTTCTGCAAGTCTTCTTCATTGGTCAGTAACTCTTCACGACGAGTACCTGAACGGGTGACATTAATAGCAGGGTAAATACGACGGTCGGCTAATTTACGTTCGAGCAATACTTCCATATTACCCGTGCCTTTAAATTCTTCGAAAATAACTTCATCCATCCGCGAGCCAGTTTCAATCAATGCGGTCGCAATAATCGTCAGACTGCCACCTTCTTCAATGTTTCTGGCTGCACCGAAGAAACGTTTTGGACGTTGCAACGCATTTGCATCTACACCACCGGTTAAAACCTTACCTGAAGAAGGTGATACCGTATTGTAAGCCCGCGCCAAACGTGTGATTGAATCCAGCAGAATAACCACATCATGTTTATGTTCTACCAAACGTTTAGCTTTTTCGATAACCATTTCTGCTACTTGCACATGACGCGTTGCAGGTTCATCAAAAGTACTGGAAACCACTTCGCCTTTAACAGACCGTTGCATTTCGGTTACTTCTTCAGGGCGTTCATCGATTAGTAATACGATTAATGTACTTTCAGGATAATTACTGGCAATCGACTGAGCGATTGATTGTAAAATCATAGTTTTACCGGACTTTGGTGGTGCAACAACCAATCCGCGCTGGCCTTTACCAATTGGTGAGGCCAAATCGATTATACGAGCAGTTAAATCTTCAGTGCTGCCATTACCACGCTCGAGATTGAAACGTTCGTTGGCGAATAGCGGCGTCAAATTTTCAAATGGGACTTTATTGCGTGAATTCTCAGGTTTTTCATAGTTGATTTCATCAACTTTTACCAAGGCAAAATAACGTTCGCTATCTTTTGGAGGACGAATTTTTCCCTTTATTGTATCGCCAGTTCGTAAGTGAAAACGACGAATCTGACTTGGAGATACATAGATATCATCAGGGCCGGCAACGTATGAGTCTTCAGGGGATCGTAAGAATCCAAAACCATCTGGTAATAATTCCAAAACACCGGTGGTATATACATCATCACCCTGTTTGGCATGCGCTTTAACCAACGCAAAAATAAGTTCTTGCTTTCGATTTCGGGCTAAGCCCTCGAGATTCATGGAGAGAGCGAGTTCCATTAATTCAGCAGCGGACTGCCTTTTTAGTTCTGTCAGATTCATGTATTACCTAAAATGGGTTTTTATCAGAATTGCCTTGAATGCGCGTGGAGAACGCGTATGTATGAAGTTTGGGAGATTAAACTGGAAAATTGCCAGCAAGAATATCAGTAATAATTAAACCCGTCCAGCATTTTTGGGAAAAACATCCCTAATCTGCAAAAGTAAATATTTGTAAATGATTAATCAATGAAACTTATACTATAGGTGATGTGTTCTAATTGACTAAAAATCACTTTTAATGAGGTCATTAATGAAATTACTATCCGGGTTTGTCATGGCAAATCTATTGCTCGTTCTTTTGTCTGGCTGCAGTAATGTTCCCAAACAAATCAGTACGGCACCAGTCGATGATCTTCAGCTTAACGAAATCAAAGGCCAAGTTGATAGTTTCTCTAATCGGCAAGTTCGTTGGGGCGGTGAAGTAGTCAGCGTTGAAAACAATAATGACGCTTCAATCATACAAGTCGTTCAATACCCACTTAATCATTACGGCAAACCGATTACCAATCAATCCAGTGATGGTCGATTTCTAGCTAAAACAACCGAGTTCATTGATCCCGTAGTTTATAAGGAAGGGACATTATTGACTTTCAGCGGGACTTTGGACGGAGAAGCGGTACGCATGGTGGATAAAAAAGAATTAACCATGCCAGTGCTTAATGTTTCAAATATGTACAAATGGCAGCCATATCGTACTGTACAAAGAGATCCATTTTATGACCCTTTCTACTATAACGGTTTCTCCCCCTATTACGGCTATTATAATAGGTATTGGTACCATCCAAGATTTGGTTATCGGTATTACTATTAAATTACCTCGATCTGGCTAACAGGACACAGATGTAGTTGTGACTACTTGTAATCGCTTATAGCTTTTGAGAAGTAAAAACAGACCACTGCGTTCAAGCAGATCACCCACTCACTCCAGATAATAAAAAAGGCCAGCCCTGAGCTAGCTCTCTGTTTCGAGCTACTTTGATGAGGTGCATCCATGCACCTCACTCTTCGGGCGCCTTCGCGTCCAAAAACACTTATCTCCATGGATGGAGTGTATGCAGAAGCAATGCCGGGAGCATTACCTGTCCCGGTGTTTTTGTCACATGGGTCGTTCCCCTGCTCAAGAAAGAGCAATCCCAAACCTCAAGACAAAAAGATACCCGGGCCTCTATGAGGACCGGGTATCTTTTCGTATTAAAGCCTGGCAGTTATTCACATGGATGTGATGTATGCCGATAACGCAGGATGCAGTTATCGGTGACCTACTTAGATGAAGTGCATCCATGCACTTCACCCTGCGGGCAGCTAGCGCTGTCCATTTTTGCTCCTGGTAAAAATGTCACATGGGGTGTTGCCATGCTCAGGCAAGAACACCACCAGTGTTAAATATAAAAAAAGCCACCCCTATCGGAGTGGCCTTTTCTATTATATTAAAGCCTGGCAGTGACCTACTTTCACATGGGAACTCCCACACTATCATCGGCGCTGAGCTGTTTCACTTCTGTGTTCGGGATGGGAACAGGTGGTGCCAACTCGCT
>NZ_JAUSCC010000123.1 GCF_030651745.1 Methylophaga sp. | reverse complement strand
GCAGCTTCACGCTTACGTTGCTCTTCTTCCTGGCCCATACTGGCCCAGACATCAGTAACCACTAAATCAGCAAGCTCTGCAGCCTGCATCGCATCATTAAACAGATGAATTGGCGCATCAACCGCCTTGACGATAGAAGCCTTTGGTTCATACCCAACCGGTGTCGCAATGTTTAAGGTAAAACCAAATTGTTGCGCCGCATTGATATAGGAATGACACATATTGTTGCCATCACCAATCCATGCCACGGTTTTGCCACGTATATCTCCACGATGTTCCTGATAGGTCTGCATATCGGCTAACAGCTGACAAGGATGGTAATCATCCGTCAATGCATTGATAACCGGTACCGATGAATATTTAGCAAAGGTTTCGACTTTACTGTGCTCAAAGGTTCGGATCATCACTGCATCGACCATGCTGGAAATCACTCTGGCCGAGTCTTCAATCGGTTCGCCTCGACCCAATTGAGTATCATCGGGCGATAAAAAGATTGAGCCACCGCCAAACTGCACCATGGCTGATTCAAAAGAGACTCGGGTACGGGTCGATGACTTTTCAAAAATCATCGCCAGCACTTTGTTTTTTAATGGTTGGTAGATTTCACCCGCTTTATGCATTTCTTTCAATTCAGAGGCGCGAATAATCAGCTGATGCAATTCAGCGGGAGATAAGTCTTTCAGCGTGAGGAAATGTCTCATATCAGGCTACGCTCTCAATCGGCCGGGAAGCCAGGAAAGTCTTAACCAGTTGACTTACCTTATTTACAATTAATTCAGCTTCCTGAGCATTGATCACCAACGGCGGTAATAACCGAATAACTTTTTCAGCCGTCACATTGATCAGAATATGCTCCTGTAACGCCAGTTTGACTAAATCAGCACAAGGCACGGTTAATTCAATACCAAACATAAAACCCAAATGCCGAATTTCCTTAACACCCTCGGTTTGACCCAGTTGCTGTTTAAAGTGCTGATACATCTGCTCGCCAAGTCTGTTTACATGATCCAGCAGCTGTTCTTTTTCTATGGTATCCAATACCGCTAATGCAGCACTGCAAGCCAATGGGTTACCACCAAAGGTAGAGCCATGATTGCCGGCCTGCAACACACCTTTGGCTAAGCCAGCGACCAGACATGCACCAATTGGCATACCATTTCCCAAGCCTTTCGCCAGCGTCATTACATCCGGCACCAAAGCCTGTTTATGCTGAAATGCAAACCACTTACCGGTCCGGCCAATGCCTGTCTGCACTTCATCCAGCATCATCAGTAATTTACGTTGTGTACATAAATCCCGGATAGCAGACAAATATTCACTGTCAGGAACCTTGATTCCGCCCTCACCTTGTACTGGTTCAACTAAAATCGCAACGGCTTCTGGCCAGTGACTGACCGCCATGCGAATCGCATCAAAATCATTGTATGGAACACGTACAAAACCAGGTACTAACGGCTCAAAACCAGCTTGCACCTTGGCATTACCAGTAGCGGTTAGGGTTGCCATTGTCCGGCCATGAAAGCTGCCTTCCATAACAATGATGACGGGTTTGTCGATGCCTTTGCTATGCCCATATTTACGGGCAAGTTTAATTGCGGCTTCATTCGCTTCGGCGCCGGAATTGCAGAAAAATACCTGCTCCATTCCAGACAGCTGGGTTAGCTTATCAGCTAATAATTGCTGCTTCTCAATATGATAAACATTCGAGGTATGCACCAAAGTTGCAGCTTGCTCAGAAATAGCACGCGTTACTGCAGGGTGGCAATGTCCAATATTGCAAACTGCAATACCACTTAATGCATCCAGATATCGTTCGCCACGGGTATCAGTCAGCCACGCGCCTTCCCCTTTAGCAAAAGTGATATCCAAACGTCCATAAGTAGGCATGACAGATTCGGTCATGGAATTTAACTCCCTGCCTTTTTCAAGGCGATATATCAGCAGATTTTCTGCTGGATTGAAACGAAAAATGGCAGTTTCAAAAGAAAACTGCCATATTCCAAAAACTGTATATTATATAACGAATCAGTCAGCAGTCATAAGACCACTGACTTAATTCTATGATTTATGCTGCAAAATTTGCCGCAACAAAATCCCAATTTACCAGCGTCCAGAATGTCTCGAGGTATTTTGGACGAGCATTACGGAAATCGATGTAATAAGCATGTTCCCAAACATCACAAGTCAATAACGGTGTTTGACCGGCAGTTAAAGGGCAGCCAGCATTGCTGGTGTTGACAATTTCAATGCTGCCATCAGCATTTTTCACCAACCATGTCCAACCTGAACCAAAGTTTGTGGTGGCAGATTTAGTGAATTGATCTTTGAATTCTGCAAAAGAACCGAATTTGGCATCAATTGCAGCAGCCAGATCACCAGAAACAGCATCTTTGCCATTTGGTGTCAGGCAGTTCCAGTAAAACGTGTGGTTCCACACTTGAGCTGCATTGTTGAAAACACCACCACTTGATTTAGTGATAATGGCTTCAAGTGATTGACCTTCAAACTCAGTTCCAGGAACCAGGTTGTTCAGGTTATTTACATAGGTTTGGTGATGCTTACCATAATGGTATTCAAGAGTCTCTGCAGAGATGTGCGGTTCCAAAGCATCTTTTGCATAAGGAAGTGGTGGCAATTCAAAAGCCATAATAAATCTCCTTGATTGAAAATAACCAACGTAAACCCGTTAGTCTAAGTGAGGGCATGTCTTATAGCAAGTTTTGACCAAGCTGCGATAA